>CANOBU010000012.1 GCA_947564425.1 uncultured Eggerthellaceae bacterium | reverse complement strand
ATCGATAGGCTCGGTCTTATCATCCAGTACGATTTCTGCACCGGATGCCATGCCTGCGAGGTGGCTTGCAAACGCGAGCATGATTTCCAGAAGGGCGAGTTCGGCATCACGGTGTTCGAATACGGGCCTGCGAAGAAGCCCGATGGAGGATACGACTTCTTCTATCTGCCGGCCCCGACTGACCTCTGCGATATGTGCATCGAACGCTTGGAAGAGGGGAAGCTCCCCGCCTGCGTTCACAACTGCCAATCCAAGGTGATGGAATACGGCGATGTGGAGGAGCTGTCGAAGAAGATGGCCTTCATCCCCAAATGCGTGCTCTATGCGCCGGGCGATAAGGATTAGCTCCGTCTTTCGCGTAGTCCATGCTGCAGGCTCTCCGCCGGGGCCGGCCTGCAGCATTCACCCCCCCCAATCCAGAGCCCCGGCAATTGAAGCGAGAAATGGGCGTTGCCGCCCGTATCGAAGGCATTTGCATTTCTCTAGCCGATGAGCAGGGAGTTAGAGAAATGTGAGAATTGGAACCCAAAACAAGGAGGGATCATGGACGAGATCAGGGAAACGCAAGAACCTCAGAAGCAGAGCGGCTTCGGTGGGCGCTCTATTCTCACGCTCCTGGCATGCCTGTTCGTATTCATTGCCCTATCGGGTAACGGAGCCGTTACTCCGGCCCTGAATGCGATGAAGACGGGCCTATGGAGCGATATACCCGCTACCACCATCACGCTCATCTCGACGCTGCCGAGCCTTACGGCCATCGCCGGGTGCCTGGTTACGGGCGCAATTGCCGGGAAGTACCTGTCCTGGCGCGCGACTTCGGTGCTGTCATTCGCCTTCTACATCGGATTCGGTGTGGTCCCGGCAATCGTGAACATGCAGGACTTCTATGCGACGCTGGTGATGCGCGCCGGTTTTGGCCTGGGCATGGGCATGCTCTGGCCGCTCGGCAATGCTCTGGTGCTGCGCCTGTACCAGGATGCCAAGCAGGGTGTTGTGCTGGGCTGGGGCCAGACGATCCAATCGGTCGGCGGCACCATCATGCAGATCCTCGGCGGCGCGCTGGCGGCCATCCAGCCGCAGTATTGCTACTATGCCTACCTCATCGCCGCCCTGGGCTTGATCCTCTCCCTTGCCGGCATTCCCAAGCTGCCGCTCGAGAAGCCCGAGAAGAAGGAGAAGGTGAAGATTCCCGGTAGCGCTTGGGCCTTCATCATCCTGCTGTTCCTCGGCATGATGTTCGTGATGCCCATCCTGGCCGGCACGTCCACCATCATGGCAGAGCGCAATTTCGGCGGTTCGGCCTTCGCGGGCATCGTGACTTCCTGTTATACCATCGGCGGTGCGGTGGCCGGTTTGGTCTTCGGCTTCACCTTCAAGAAGATGGGTAAGTGGATCGTTCCCGCCGGCTATATCCTCATGGCTGTATCCATGTTCATCGTGGCTTATGCGAGCTCTGCGCCGATGCTGGCATTCGGTCTGTTCTTCGCGGCATTCAACTTCGTGCAGATTCGCCCGGCGGTCTACTCGCTCGTCGGCGCATCGGTCACCCCTGCGCAGATGGCTTCCATGATCGGCATCACAACCGCCATGTTCAATCTGGGCACGTTCCTTGCCACCTATTACATGAAGGCATGCAATGCAATCTTCCTCGGTGGAGCCGACTCGGTTGTGTTCCCGATCATCTGCTCCGGCGTACTCTATGCGGTTATGGCCATTATCGTGGCCATCGTATTCTTCGTCAAAAAGAGCAAGTTCGAAGCTAAGTCCGAATAACGATTCATTCCCCTAGGCTCCAGGGTCCGTTATACCTGCTCGCGTACTCTGCAAGCCGCGGGGGTTGGTTGGGGAGCCGTTCGACGGCATCGGGCCGAAAGGCGGCTCCCAGGCCCGATCGGGTTGGAATGCGATCGGCCCTTTTCTGCAAATCCAGGTTCTTCAAGGGCTGCTTTTGTCCAAGGCGTGAAGCAGTCAGTTCAGCAAAAGATGAAAGGTGGTTCTGTATGTGTTTTAGACCGGCTGATGTGGGGGATATGTTTGTGAAGGTGAAGTGCGAGGAATGCGGGGAGGAGACCCTGGCGGGCATCAACTGCACCAATTGCGGTCATTTCAACGAGAAGCCCGATGCTCCCGATCCGGCAGCTTTCCCCTCTCCGGCTCCCGGTGCGCCCGCTGCGCCGGCAGCACCCAGCGCACCTGCCGCCCCGAAGGCCCCCATGCCTCCGAAGGCCCCTATGTAGTGCTGCGGGATACAGGATGTTGAGGGAGGAATCAGCGAGAGGAGGCTTCGATGCGAGAGATAAACCAAGAGGTATATAAAGACAAGCTTTGGCAATGGCAGGAAGGCGAGTATACCGTCACGCGCACCAGCCAATGGTCCGGTCCCGGCTGCCATCAGGGTTGCGGCGTGCTCTTCTATACCAAGGACGGGAAGGTCGAGAAGATCGAAGGCGATCCCAATTGCCCTGTGAACAACGGCCGGCTGTGCATGCGCTGCCTGGATATGCTGGAGGCGATCTACCATGAGGACCGCCTGACCTACCCAATGAAGCGCGCAGGTGAGCGCGGCGAGAACAAATGGGAGCGCATCAGCTGGGATGAGGCCCTCGATATCATCGATGAGCAGGCGAAGAGGATCATGGGGGAGTACGGCGGCAAGGCCATAGCCGCTTTCCAGGGTACGGGACGCAATGCCACATGGCCCGTATCGTCCCTGGGCAACCTCGCCTTCGATACACCCAATACCGGCCAGGGCACCCTCAGCGGCGATTGCTGCTATGGGCCGCGCCTCATGGCCATGAATGTGGTAATGGGCACTGCTTGGATAGCCGATATGGGCCAGGCCCTGGAGGCTCGCTTCGATGATCCCCGCTACCGGATCCCCGAATACGTGCTCATCTGGGGTTGCAATCCCCTGGTCAGCAATTCCGATGGATTCTACGGGCATTGGATAATCGATGTCATGAAACGGGGAAGCAAGCTCATCGTGGTCGATCCCCGCATCACGTGGATTGCGGCTAAGGCCGAGCTGGTCCTGCGCTTGCGCCCCGGCACCGATGGCGCTGTGGCGTTGGGCATCGTAAGCCAGATGATCGAGAACAAATGGTACGACGAGGAATTCACGGATGAATGGGTCTACGGTCTCGAGGGGCTGCGGGAAGCTGCTGCGGAATACACGCCCGAGAGGGTAGAGGAGATCTCCTGCGTTCCGGCTTGGAAGATCGTGAAGGCGGCCGAGATCCTCGGTCATGCGAAGCCTCTGGCGGTTCAGTGGGGCCTTCCGCTCGATCAGCAGACCCACGGTGTTTCGGCCTCCCATGCAATCCAGGCCATCATCGCGCTTACGGGCAATGTGGACATTCCGGGATCGAACATATTCTTCGTAGATGGTTTCATCCAGAACGATATTCGCATGTCGCTTCTGGAGAGGATGGATCCCGAATCCCAGAAGGCGAAGCTGGGCTGTGACGGCGAGTATCCGCTGCGGTCTATGGGCTATGCCCCGTTCGCCATGCCCGAGAAGGTGCTGCAGGCCATCGAGGAAGGCGACCCGTATCCCATAAAGATGGTGTGGATCCAAAGCTCGAATCCGCTCTCCAATTGCGCGGCTGATTCCAAGCGCTGGCTGAAGGCGCTGAACAGCCTCGATTTCGTGGTGGTAGCCGATCTGTACATGACGCCGACGGCAGTGGCATGCGCCGACCTGGTGCTGCCCGTGGCCATGAGCCCCGAGCGCGATTCCATGAGGGCCTGGTGGACGCCTTTCCGTGCCATCACCAAGGTGGTCGAGCCTTTAGGCGAAGCCAAGTGCGATGAGACGATCATGTTGGAGGTGGGCCGCAAGGTGGCTCCGGAGAAATTCCCCTGGGCCAACACCGAGGAGATGCGGGCGGCATTCATGGAGAACCTCTCCAGCGTCGACTACGAGGGAAGCTTCGAGGACCTGAAGCACGATGTGTGGTACTACTTCCCGTTCGAGTACGAGAAGTACAAGACGGGCAAGCTGCGCTCCGATGGGAAACCCGGTTTCAACACGCCGACGGGTAAGATTGAACTTATGTCCACGATCTTCCAAGCGGTGGGCCTGGATGCGGCGCCTTATTACAAGGAGCCCAACGAGTCGCCGGTGAGTACGCCGGAGCTGGCCGAGAAATATCCCTTCGTTCTCACCACTGGCCAGCGGTCCTATGAATTCTTCCACTCCGAGCATCGGAACCTTCCCACGATGCGCGAGTACCATCCGTGGCCCCTTTGTGAGATGAACCCCGAGGACGCTGCATCCTTGGGCCTGGAAGAAGGCGATTGGGTCTACCTCGAGAACGAAACGGGCAAGATCAAGCAGAAGCTGCATATCCATCCCGGCATGCTCAAGGGCGTGGTGAATGCCGAGCATGGTTGGTGGTTCCCCGAACGCGAGGCTGCGGCGCCTTCGTTCTTCGGCACCTTCGATTCGCAGGCTGGCTGCCTGTTGCGCATGGGCGATGTGGGGCCCACCGGTTGGGGCTCGTCCTATAAGTGCCGCCTTTGCAATGTATCAAAAGTCGAAGACTGAGCCGCGATGGCATCGAAGGGAGTGCGCTATGACTCAATACGGTTTGCTGATCGATTATGATTACTGCGATGGATGCCATGCCTGCGAAGTGGCCTGTAAGGTCGATCATGGCTTCCAAGAAGGGTTCGATGGCATTCAGCTGTTCCAGATAGGCCCGCGGGAGCTGTCCCCGGACCACTGGGAATACACCTACATCCCCGCACCGACGGAACTCTGCGACCTCTGTGCCGAACGGGTCGCTGCCGGCAAGCTGCCTACCTGCGTCCATCACTGCCAGAGCCTTGCTATCGAATATGGCACGGTGGAAGAGCTGGCTGCACGGGTGAACAAGCCGAAGATGGTGATTTTCTCGGTCAAGGACGGGGCGTGATAGCGCCCCATCCCGATAGATTCGGACCATCCGCTGCTTCCGGGGGAGGAGCCCGTCGTGTGCTACCCGTGCCTTATGGATTGCGAGAACTGCAAGCAGAAATACCTGTATTGCCCTTCGTGCGGCGCCAAGAACCTGGTTGTGCGCGATGACTGCCTTGAATGCGGCCTGCGATTCACAGTCGAGATCAAAGAGGCGTCGAGAAGGGCTTGGGAGGAAAGGACGGGGAAGTCTGCGGAACGCACCGGAAAACCTGCTGTCACTTCGATGAGCAAGGAGGGTAAATGAAAGTAAGCGATAACTCGTATATCAAGGGCCTTACCATGGGCGGTTTCGGCATGGGTGCCCTGACGTCCGTGGTAGACGTGAAAGATGGGAAGATCGTCCGTACCCGGCCGCTTCCCTTCGATACCGCCTATTCGCCGGATTATTACAAGCCCTGGACCATCAAGGCCCGCGGTTCGGAATTCAAGGCTGCCACGAAGACGGATATCCCGCCCTTCGCCTATATCTACAAGAAGCGCGCCTATTCGCGCAACCGCATCCCCTATCCCATGAAGCGCATCGATTGGGATCCGAATGGGGAGCGGCACCCCGAGACCCGCGGCATCAGCAAGTACGAGCGGATCAGCTGGGACGAGGCCACCGACATCATCGCATCCGAGATAAAGCGCGTGCATGAGGAATACGGCCCCATGTCCATCCTCGCCCAGGGTGACGGCCATGGCGAGACCAAGGTGATCCATGCCTCGCACAGCTGCCAGATGGGGCTCCTGGCGCTGATGGGCGGCTTCACCCTACAGGCCCGCAATCCGGACTCCTGGGAGGGGTGGTACTGGGGTGCCAAGCATGTATGGGGCGGCGATTCCCATGGCCAGGGCATCATCGGCAACCTGTTGATGGATATCCCGCAGAATTCCGATATGCTGCTCCATTGGGGTTGCGATGTGGAGACAACCACCTGGGGCTGGCTGGGCCAGATCAATTCCCGTTGGTGCTTCTGGCTGACCGAGCTGGGTATCAAGCAGATCTTCATATCGCCCGATCTGAATTACTCCGGTGCCGTCCATTGCGACCGCTGGATTCCCGTGCGGCCCAATACCGATTCGGCCCTGCAGCTCGCCATCGCCTACGTGTGGATTACCGAGAACTCCTACGATAAGGAGTACGTCGATAGCCATTGCGTCGGGTTCGACTGGGAGGAATATTACATCACCGGCCGCGAGGACGGTGTTCCCAAGACTCCCGAATGGGCCGAGGAGATCTGCGGTGTTCCCGCCCGCACCATCCGGGCCTTGGCCCGCTATTGGGCGAAGCATAACGTGTCGATCGGCCACTGCAACGGCGGTTCGCTCATTCGCTCGACCTACTCGACCGAGCCGGGGCGGCTCGAGGTCCTGCTTATGGCCATGCAGGGCTTGGGGAAGCCGGGGCGCAATGTGATGAAGTTCATCGAGTGGGGCCTTTACGGCGACCCCAACATGTGCCCCAATCCCCGCAGCGAGATGTATATGACTCCGGCGGCCGCCTATCAAGGATTCAACTGGAACAAGCCCGAGATCTACGATATTCGCTGGCGCCACATTCCCAAGACCCGCGTGCCCGATGCCATCCTGGGGCATTACACCAAGGAGAACCCCCTTACGTGGATGGGGGTGGGCATCGCCGGGTGGCCGCGCGTCGACCAGTTCAACGAGTACCAGTACCCCAATTTCATGACCGGCGAGCAGATCCATATGATCTGGAGCGATTGTCCCTGCTGGACCACCTGTTGGAACGGGGGCAATAAGTTCATCGAGGCCCTGCGCGACAATTCCATCGAATTCGTTTTGGTTCAGCACCCCTGGATGGAAAACGATTGTCTGCTGGCAGATATCATCCTGCCCATTTCCACGAAGTTCGAGACAAAGGATATCGCCGTCGATTGCCAGAACGGCAACTACAACATGATGTACATCGAACCCCAGTGCATCGAGCCCCGCGGCGAGGCGAAAAGCGACTGGGAGGCCGTGTGCGAGGTGGCCAAGAAGCTCGGCCTTTACGAGGAGTACACCAAAGGCAACAGCGTGGATGACTGGATCAAGGTAGGGTTCGACGGCTCCGGCATCGGGGAGCGCATCTCCTTCGAGGAGTTCAAGGAGAAGGGCTATTTCATCGTTCCTACCCAGGACGGCTGGAAAGATGGCCCCCGCGGATTCGAGGCATTCTGCAAAGATCCCGATGCGGCTCCGCTCGAAACGCCCACCGGAAAGATAGAGATCTACTCCCAGGCCATCGCCGAGGCCTTTCCCGATGATGACGAGAGGCCGCCTTACCCGAAGTACAAGGCGTATGGCCGCCTGAAGGAGAGCCTCTTCCACCCGCGGGCGCAGGAATACCCCTTCCTGCTGGTGTCCAACCATCCGCGTTGGCGCGTCCATGCCAATATGGATGACATCTCCTGGTTCCGCGAGATCGAGACATGCAAGGTCATCGGCCCCGATGGCTATGCCTACGAGCCCATTTGGGTGAATCCCGTCGATGCCGAGAGGTTGGGGCTCCAGCATGGCGATGTGGCGAAGCTCTACAACGAGCGCGGCGCAGTGCTGGGCGGGGTGTATGTGACGGAGCGCATCATGCCCGGCATCCTGTACCAGGACCATGGGGCGCGGCTCGATCCCATCGTCAACGGCGAATTCGACCGCGGCGGCGCCAATAACCTGATAGCCCCCAACGAGGTTGCCTCGATCAACACATCGGCAGAGGTTACCTCCGGATTCCTGGTGAACATCGAGAAAGTGGACGTGTTCCAGCTGGCCGAGCAGTACCCCGAGGCGTTCTCGCGCACCTATAGCGCCGACGAAGGCGTCGATATCGGTAATTGGATCGTCGAGGAGGCCTAGATATGAAAGTATTCGTTTTCGATGCCGCTAAATGCAACGGCTGCTACGGGTGCCAGCTTGCCTGCAAAGACGAGCATGCGGGCAACGATTGGAGCCCTATCGCCGCACCCCAGCCCGATACCGGCCATTTCTGGTGCAAGATGGTCGAGAAGACCCATGGCCAGACGCCCAAGGTGCGCATAGAGTACACGCCCCATTTCTGCAACCATTGCGATAACGCCCCCTGCATCGAGGCCGCTCCCGAGGCGGTTTACAGGCGGGAGGACGGCTTGATCATCATCGATCCCGAGGCTGCCAAGGGAAACCGCGCCCTTGTGGATTCGTGCCCATACGGTGCGATCTACTGGAACGACGAGCTGGAGCTTCCCCAGAAATGCACCGGTTGCGCCCACTTGGTGGATGAGGGGATGCTGCCGCATTGCGTGGATGTCTGCACCACCGGCGCCCTGCGCTTCGGGGAAGAGGAGGAGTTCGCACGCGAGATCGCTGAAGCGGAGGTCATGGGCGACCCGAAACTCGGGCCCCGTGTCTACTATCTGAACAGGCCGAAGCTCTTCATCAGCGGCGAGGTGTGGGATCCGGTGCCCAACGACATCATCGAGAACGCCACGGTGACGCTTACGTCTTCCACGGGTGCGGTTATGTCGACGCAGACGGACTTCCTCGGCGACTTCTGGTTCCGCAGATTGGAGCCGGGCCGCTACACCCTGGATATCAAGGCCGAAGGGTACAAGCCCGTCACCCAGACGGTGGAATTGGAAGACAGCCTGAACGTCGGCGATTATCCGCTCGAGAAGCTATAGACGGCTCGGGCCCCGGGCTCGGCTGCCCGGGGCCCTTCCGCGAAGCGCACCGGCGGTGACGCTGCCGGTATCCGCTTCCCGGTCATGGGGCTATGCCGGATGGGGGGAGATTTGGTATGGAACTCAAGGAAAGGTCGATGATCCGCAGGTGCACCGCATTGGCTGCGGCGATACTGCTGGTGGCAGCGGGGATGCTCATCCCCCTGCCGGAGGGGCTCAGCCGCCAGGGATTATGCGCGCTCTGCCTGATGGGTGCGAATATCATATGCTGGATCGGGGATGTCGCCCCGAAATCCGTGGTGGGCTTGGCATCCGTGGTGCTGCTGCCGTTGCTGGGCATCGCGGATAACGTGAACGACGTATTCAAGAACTTCTCGAATTCCATCCTCTTCTTCCTGTTGGCAGCGGCTGCATTGTCTGTGGCGGTGAAGAATTCGTCCATACCGCAGAGGATAATGAAGTTCTTCTTGCGGGTGTTCGGCCGCTCGACCAGGCTCATCATCTTGGCATTCATGACTACGACAGCGGTTATCTCCGCTGTGATGACGGATTTGGCCGCCTGCGTCCTGTGCGCCGCCGTGGCCATACCGTTCTTCCAAGATGACGACAGGTTCTCCCAGAACCCCAACTTCGTCAAATGCATGTTCATCGGCATACCTGCGGCGGCCTTGGCGGGCGGCACGGCCACTCCCATTGGATCGGCGTCCAACATAACCATGATGGGGTTACTTGGCGAATCGATAGGGCTGGATGTAAGCTGGGCCCGCTGGATGTCAGTGGGCATCCCCATAAGCCTGATCTCGCTGATCGCAACCTGGTTCGTCATGACCGCTATCCTGCGGCCGAAAAGACTTTCGCAGGAGGAGCTGGCCTCGTTCCAGCAGGCGTTGGGGGAGCTTAAGCCGTTGAATGTTTTCGATATCAAGACCATCGCCATATTGGTAGCGCTCCTGCTGCTGTGGACGTTCTCGGATGTCATTCATGTGAATACCACCATCGTGGCCTTGGCCGGCATGGTGATTATCTTCATGCCTGGCATGGATCTTGTTACCTGGAAGGAATTCAAGGAAGAGGCGCCCTGGGATATGCTTATCATGCTGGGCAGCCTGTTCGCGCTCGCTGCGTATCTGCTGTCAACGAACGCGGTCGATTGGATTTCGAATGTGGTGCTGGCACAGGTGGGGGGCCTATCTCCCTTCTTCTTCCTGTTAGTGATATGCACCATGATAGCCTTGATGCGCGGTGCCACTCCGGCCGGTGCCCCCATCGTATCCATGCTCACGCCTATCTTCGTGACCATGGCGGCGGGGATGGGTATCGACCCCTTCTGCATCGTCATCCTGATGTCGGTATGGGCGCAGATTACCTTCTTGCTGCCTCCCTGCGATGCGCTGTATCTGGTGACGTATCCACTCAGGCGGTACAGCATCCTCGATGTCCTGAAGTTCGGCGTGCCGTTGACAGTTGGCCTGCTTGTGCTGTATAGCGCGATAGTTCCCCCTATGGTGGCCCTGACGGCGGCCCTCTAGTGGAGAAGCATCCGGCCCTCACCCTTGCCTCGTGCCTCATGATGTTCTTCGTCTTCGCGGGGAACAGCGTCGTCACCCCCGCATTGAGCGCCATGAGGACCGGGCTATGGTCGGATATACCCGCGAGCACCGTCTCCCTGGTGTCTACGCTGCCCAGTCTGACTGCGATCCCGGGCTGTCTTTTCGCCGGTGCCGTGGCGGGAAGGTGCATTTCCTGGAAAGGGGCTGTGGCCCTCGCGTTCGCCATCTACATCGGGTTCGGAACGCTTCCCGCCGTCGTCGGCATGACCGATTTCCATGGCGTACTGGCCATGCGGGCCGCCTTCGGGTTCGGAATGGGGATGCTCATTCCCATGGGCAATGCCTTGGTGATCAGGATCTACAAGGGGAAAGCGCAGGACAAGGTGCTGGGTTGGGCGCAGGCGTGCCAGTCTGCAGGCGGTATAGCCATGCAGATAGCCGGCGGCCTGCTCGCCTCTATCGAACCCCAGTATGCCTACGGAGCCTATTTCATCGCAGTCATCGGGTTGGCGGTTGCCCTGGTCGGATTGCCGGATTTCCCCCTCGAGCGGCGCACGCGCAAAGAGAAGGAGAAGATTCCGCGCTCCTGCTATGGTTTCCTGCTTCTTCTGTTCTTGGGGATCATGTCTATGACGCCCGCCATCATCAATTGCTCGGTGCTTATGTCAGAGCGGGGCTTCGGGGATGCTGCTTTGGCGGGCATCGTATCCTCTTTCTATACCGTCGGCGGTGTGGCGGCAGGATTCGCCTTCGGCCCTGCATTCGGGAAGGTGGGGAAGTGGCTTATCCCGTTCGGTTATACCGGATGCGCCCTTGCCTGCCTGCTCGTCGTTCTTTCCGGCGATGTCTTCATGCTCGCATTCGCCCTGTTCCTGGCCTCGTTCTTCTTCGTGCAGGTGCGACCCTCGATCTATAAGATCGTCGGTACATCCGTGTCTCCCGCGCAGAGTGCAGCCGTGATCGGAGCAGCCGCCGCCATCTACAACTTCGGCAATTTCATGGCAACGTACTATATGAAGGCAGTGGATGCGCTTTTCTTCGGGGGAGCAGAGGGGCCCGACCACGCCATAATCGTCTCCATCGGCGTGTTCATCGCCATGGCGGCTGTATCGGGCTGGCGGCTGAAGAGGGGTTAACCGGCTGGTTGCCAGGGCTTCGCGGGCCTAGCGGCGCTTGCGGTTGGCGCGCTTCCTCAGGAACGTCATCACGGTTGCCTCCGCTTCGCTGAGGGCATGGCCCTGGCGCCAGGATATGCCGAATTCGTACGGGTAGCCGTCTTCTATGACCAATGCCTTCACATGGTCGGAGGGGCCGCCGTAATGGGGAGTGCCCTGCACCCCGATGCCCACCCCCAGGTTCTCTTTCGCGAAATAGTAGGCGGCGTAGGGGTCCGAACCCGTCTCGATGGTGCTGGGCTCGATTCCCCGGCTCTGGAACGCCTCCTGGAAGAAGCGGTGCGCCTTCACCATGCGGTTGGGGATCATCACATGCTTTCCCGCCAGGTCGGCCATGGTGAGGGTCTCGTTCTGGCTCAAGGGGTCCTTGTCGTTTATCCAGGCGATGCAGCCGTTGGTGGCCAGCTTCTCCATGGGAAGCTCGCTATGGAAGGGGGCTGTGACGATGCCCAGGTCGTATTTCCCCTGCAGCAGCAGGTTGTCTATCTCGGCATCGAAGAATTCGGTCACCTCCAGGTGGATGTTGGGGTGCGTCTTGTTGAATTCCCGCGTGAGGTCGTAGCCCAGGAAGGCTATCACGCCGGTGGCAGCGCACAGCTCTATCACCTCTTCGGTGTTGGGCTCGTGCTCGTACAGGAGGGTTTCCAGCTGGGCCTCGTCCTGTACCCACCGCAGGGCCATGTCGTACAGCAGGTCGGCAGCATGGGTCGATTCCAATATGCCGTCCTCGTTCTGGATGAACAGGGGTATCTGCAGGTCGCGCTCGAGCTTCGTGATGGACTTCTTCAGGCCCTGGTAGGTGATGGGGATCGACCGTGCCGCCTGGTTCAGGTCGCGGTATTGGTAGACCGCAATGAAATATTCCAATTGTCTCGAGAGCAATTGGCTCATGGGAATCCTCTTCTGGTTTCATGCTCGGATGTTTTACCGACGAGTATAGCGCGATAGGCTCCCTTGGGAAGCCGTCATAAAGGCGAAGGGCGGCAGCGGGTAGCGACATGCCTTGTCAGAGTCGAGGGTATCCTCCAATACAAATAGTTCATACCCGGGAACGGATGGTTCATCGGATGCGCTGGGCAATCGGTGGGAAGCTCGGGTAACCTCCTAGATACGATCTTGAACCGGGTTGTTGCCGTGGGGTGGTGATTGGCGCGGAATCGGGATCAAGGCTGCGTTCCCGCCTTCATGAATCGTTTGATCGTCCGGCGAAATCCCCATGGAGCCGGCGCTGACGGGACGGAGCCGAAAGCCTTACGAAAGGTTCGACCGCCCGCACGCGCCCCTTTCGCAAAACCCTTTTCTCGTAAAAGGTGCGGGTCGCGGCTCGGGAAGCGAATTCAATCCCTCAGAAAGCTTCCCGAGCCGTGCTTTCCCCTTCTGGCTCAGCCCTCGATGCCTGCGATATCCTTGACCACCTCGCCGGCGATGATAAGACCTGCCACCGGCGGCACGAAGGCACAGGAACCGGGTATCCCATGGCGGCTTGCCTCCTCCGAGGCCGCATCGATGGCGTTGGAGGGGAGGGGGCCTGCGGCCGGTTCGCGGGCCGGCTCGGTGGAGTACACCACCTTCAGCCGCTCGATGCCGCGCTTGCGGCATTCCTTGCGGATCACCTTGGCCAGGGGGCAGATGGACGTGTCGTAGATATCGGCTACGCTGAAACGGGCGGGGTCGAGCTTATTGGCCGTCCCCATGCACGAGATGACGGGGGTTTCCGCCTGATCGGCCCGGGTGATGATCTGAAGCTTCCCCGTTACGGTGTCCACGGCGTCGACGATGTAGTCGTAGGCGCGGAAATCGAAGCTGTCGGCGGTGCCGGGCAGATAGAAGCAGCGATGCGCTTTTGCAGAGCACCGGGGGTTTATGGCGGCGATGCGGGCCGCCATGGCCTCGGCTTTGGGTTGTCCTAAGGTTTCCAGGGTCGCCTCGGCCTGGCGGTTGATGTTGGTGATGGATACCAGGTCGTGGTCGATGAGGTCGAGGGCTCCCACGCCGCTGCGGGCCAGGGCCTCGGCAGCATAGCTTCCCACCCCGCCGATGCCGAATACCGCTACCCGGGCCTGCGCCAGGCGGTCCAGAGCCTCGGGCCCCAGCAGCAGGGCCGTCCGCGCGAATTGCTCGAGCATGTTGTCCTTTCCGGTTCGCCGGTGACAGGGGGACGTTCACTTTCGGCACATTCGGGCAGGCGCCTGCCCGAATGTGCCGAAAGTGAACGTCCCCCTGTCACCGTTGCGTTTCGCCTTCCGGCCTATTGTACAATGGGGGTGACGGAAAGGAACCGATGGCGCATCTTGGGAGAACAGCTGCGGGCCGCCTGGGCAGGCGGCTGGGGGCCCTGATTGCAGCGGCGGCCTTGGGCTGCCTGCTGCTAGCCGGCTGCGCCGGTGCCAACGACTCCTCGCAATTCGTGGGTACTTGGGATCTGCAGTGGGGCCAGAGCAGCAGCGGCAACGAGAACCTGAGCGCCGAGAACGTCTCGGCCATGCGGCAGCTGGGGCTGGATGCCTATCTGAACCTCGATGGCAGCGGCACGCTGTCGCTTGTCACCTTCGATGAGGTGAAGCGCGGCGATTGGAAGGCCACGGGCGATGCCGCCGCCAATGCCACGGTGGAGGGCCAGAGCGCCACCATAGCGTTGACCGGCGACACCCTTCAGCTGAAGCAGAAGGATACGGTGCTGGTGTTCGCCAAGGGCGACCCGAAGGAGTCATCGCTCGATTCCGGGGCCTCATCCGATGCGGGCCGGGAGCCCGAGGGCGATGAGGGGGGCGGTCTGAGCGAGATGGTGGTGCGGGGCGCTCTTCTGGACAAGCCTGTGACCCTTGTCGACGACGATCTGCTCACCTTCATCGTGAACGGCACCGGTGCCGATAAGCTGGGCGATCCGGGCTTCAATCTGCAGATAACCAACAACAGCGCGACCTCCATCGACGTGTGGGTGAAGGACCCTTTCACCGTGGATGGCGCATCGGTGCGGGTGTATCTGTTCGAGACGCTGGCCCCCGGGCAGACGGCCACGGCGTTCATGCAGTTCGATACCGAGGATGTTGGCTCCACCAACCCCTCGGCCCTGAAGAACGTCGAGGGCACCGTGCTGGTCGATGACGATGCCGACTGCACGATCGGGACCTATGGCTTCGCCTATTAGGAACCTATGAGCCTGCGGTCATCCATGGAACATCCGGTGATGCGCGCCTATGACGCCCTGGGCCTCGGGTTGGCTGCCATGGTGGTTGCCCTGGCGTGTCCGCAGCCCGCCTATGCCTACATCGACCCGTCGGTCATGACCTATACCATACAGGCCCTGGCGGGTGCGGCCGTGGCCCTCTCGGCGGTGTTCGGCGTGGCTTGGCGCCGGGGCCGCAGGGCCCTGGCGCGGCTGCTGGATATCGACCCCGAGGGGCGCCGCCAGCGGGAAGCGGAGGTGCATCGGGTGTACCCCGGGGCTCCTTGCGCGGAACAGGCATCAGGCGCGGCCGGCGAGGGCCCGCTTCCCGATGATGCCGCCCCCGCAGAGGCTGCGTCCGACGTTGATGGCGCCGATGGGCCGGTGCCGGCGTGCGTGCCGCCATCCGATGCCGCTGCGGGCCGGAAGCGCCGCTTCCTGGATGGGAGCGGCTACAATCCCCCCTGGCGCATGCGGTTGGCGATAGGCGCCCTTATCGCCTTCTTCCTCGTGTTCACGGTTTTCTATGCCGCGCCGCTCGAGATCGTGGCCGGTGCGGCGAATTCGCTCATCTACGGCGTGTCCGACATCTGGTGGGTGCCGCTCCTGCCCGATGCGGGTATCGGCTTGGCCCTGGCCCTGGTGCTCTCGGCTTTCCGGGGGCGGGCCTTCAGCGCGCTCGTGTCGCTGGTGTTCGCCCTGGGCTTCTGCGCCTACCTGCAGGCCCTGGCCCTGAACGGCGGTCTGCCGGCAGCCGACGGGGCTGCCATCCATTGGGGCGATTACATGGCCTGGCAGGTTGCCTCGGCGGTTATCTGGGGCGTTATCGTGCTGGGATTCGTGCTGTACGGCCTCCATCGCATGCACCGCGCCCAGGGCATCGCAGTCCTGGGTTCCTGCTGCCTCGCGGCGGTGCAGGCCATCGCGCTGGCGGCGGTGCTCCTGGTGCCGGGATCGGGTGCCGCATCCGACGACCCGGCGGCGGCACCCCGGGCCCAGGGGGTGGTGACCGAGGAGCAGCTCTATACGGTGAACGGCAGCGGCAATGTCATCATGTTCGTCCTCGATACGTTCGACGACGCCTACCTCAAGCGCATCCTGAAGGATGACCCCGGGCTGCTGGACGAGTTCACCGGCTTCACCAGCTACGAGAACTGCACCGGGTCCCTCATACCCACCCGCTTCGCATTGCCCCAGATGCTCACCGGTCAGATGCCCTCCTTCGACGAGCCGTTCTCGACCTATGTGCGCGAGCGCTACAGCCGCGGCACGTTCTTGGACCAGATCCAGCAGGCGGGCTATTCCATCGGCCTCTACACCGATTCCCTCACCTTGGGGGACCTCCCGGCATCCGAGCGCGCGGCCGTCGCCGGCAAGACGGTCAATGTGCACGGGCTGCCCGCCAGCGCTATGGACTACGGGCGCACCCTGTACTCGCTGTACCAGATGGCCCTGTACCGCGATGTCCCCTGGGCTCTGAAATGGGCATTCTGGTACTACACCGACCAGATGAACGCCGCCTACGCCCAGTACGACCCCCAGGCGGCTCCCGAGGAGACCATCTACGTCATGGACGATGTCCGCTATTACCAGCGGCTGCAATCGAAGGGGCTTTCGGTCGAGGACGACTATGCGGGGGCGTTCCGGATGATCCATCTGCTGGGGTCGCATTATCCGTTCAACTACGACGAGAACGTCGCGTACCTGGGCCAGGACGAGTCGGACGTGTTCAGGCAGTCGCGGGGGGTGCTGGCCATCGTGAGCGAGTACCTGCGGCAGCTGAAGGCCCTGGGCCTGTACGACCAGGCCACGATCATCGTCACGGCCGACCACGGCTACTGGACCATCACCGAGGAACCCCTCGAGGACACCAGCAACCCCATCATGTTCGTGAAGCCGCCCGAGACCGCCGAGCAGGCGGCGCAACCCCTGGTGGTGGACGAAAAGCCCGTGAGCCAGCTGGACCTGCAGGCCACGGTGCTCGATGTTCTGGGGCTCGACTGGAGCGAATACGCCCAGCGGGAGGAATTCCCCGGCTATTCCATGCTGGGACCCATCGACGGCGACCGCGTGCGCCGCTACCTGACCACCGACAGCGAGCCCGACCTCAGCGAGACCCAGCTGAGGGAATACGAGATCGACGGCAATGCCCTGGACCTGGATAACTGGCGCGAGACCGGCCGCACCATCGATGCCCGCCAATAGGCCGCGCCCGTCATCCGATTCCGTCACCCCCGCCGGTTAGGCGAAGTAGGCCACGCCGTTGGCGAAGAGGTCCTGGTCGGCCACGGCCGGGATGTTCTTGTACAGGCCCGCTCCCTTGCGCTCGCTGTGGCCCATCTTCCCCAGCACCCGGCCATCGGGGCTCGTTATGCCCTCGATGGCCCACAGCGACCCGTTGGGGTTGGCGTCCAGGTCCATCGACGGGACGCCCGTGGCGTCCACGTATTGGGTGGCTATGCGGCCGTCGGCGGCCATCTGCCGCAGCAGGGGGTCCGGCGCCACGAAGCGGCCCTCGCCATGGCTTATGGCCACGGTGTGCATGGTGCCCACGGGGCAACCGGCCAGCCACGGCGACAGGTCCGAGGCCACCCGCGTGCGTACCAGGCGGCTCTGATGGCGTCCGATGGTATTGAAGGCGAGGGTGGGGCTTTCCGCCTCGGCCGGCCGTATGTCGCCGTAGGGTACGAGGCCCAGCTTCACCAGGGCCTGGAAGCCGTTGCAGATGCCCAGCATCAGGCCGTCCCGCTTCTGCAGCAGCTCGCGTACGGCCTCGGTCACGGCCGGGGCGCGGAAGAAGGCGGTGATGAACTTGGCCGAGCCATCGGGCTCGTCGCCGCCCGAGAAGCCGCCGGGTATCATGACTATCTGCGATTGCCCGATGAGCCGGGCGAGCTCCCGCGTGCTCTCGGCCACGGCCTCGGGCGAGAGGTTGTTCACCACGAAGGTGTCGACCAGGGCCCCGGCGGCCTCGAAGGCGGCAGCGCTGTCGTATTCGCAGTTGTTGCCCGGGAATACCGGGATGAGCACCCGCGGCCGGGCGATGGGCGCGCCCCCGTAGCGGGCACCCGGGCCGCCGGTGTGGCTCACAGCCGGCACTTCCTGCAGGGACTGCGCCTCGGCTGCGGGCGTGCGGTAGGGGAACACCTCTTCCAAGCCCGCCTCCCAGGCTTCCTGCACCTTCGCCAGGTCGGCTTCGCAGCCGTCGGCGACCAGGCGGTACTCCTGCGTCGTGCGGCCCAGGGGCAGCACCTCCACGCCCTCCAGCAGATCCGCGCCTTGCAGCTCCTCGATGACCGCTGCGGCGTCCAGGCCCTCGGCCAGCTCTATCGCGAAGGTGCCGAAGCCCTCCTCGAACAGGTCGCATAGGTCCACATCGTCGCAGAGCCGCACACCCAGGCCGTTGCCCACGGCCATCTTGAACAGGGTCTCGGCCAGGCCGCTGTAGCCCACCGACGAGCAGGCCGCTGCCATGCCGGCCCCGATGAGGTGCTCCACGGCGTCGAAGGTGGCCGTGATGCTCTCGGGGGTCGGCTCCTCGAAGCACAGCCAGGCTAGCTCGCTTCCGGCGGATTTGAATTCCGGCGAGGTGATGCGATCGATGGGCCCCACGGCCGTGGCGAACGATACCAGGGTGGGCGGCACGTCGAGGTCCTCGAAGCTGCCGGACATCGAGTCCTTGCCGCCGATGGCCCCCACGCCGAAATCGAGCTGGGCCATAAGCGCTCCCAGCACGGCAGCCACGGGCTTGCCCCAGCGCTCGGGGTCGTCCCGCAGCTTCTCGAAGTACTCCTGGAAGGTGAGGTAGGCGTCCTTGCGGCAAAAGCCCGTGGCCACCAGCTTGGCCAGGGAATCCAGCACGGCCATGTAGGCGCCGGCGAAGGGGTCGGCGGCCGACAGGAAGGGGTTGAAGCCCCAGGCAAGGCCCGATACGGTGGTGGTCTGGCCGCCGAGCACCGGCAGCTTCGACACCATGGCCAAAGCCGGGGTGAGCTGCCGCGAGCCGCCGAAGGGCATGAGCACCGTGCCGGCGCCGATGGTGGAATCGAAGCGCTCGGCCAGGCCCTTGCGCGAGGCGCGGTTGATATCGCCCATCAGGCCGCATAGCGCCTCTTCGAGCCGCCCCGATTCGCACACGGCCTCCACCAGGGGGTCCACCAGCTCATCGCAGGCTTCGAAGGCGCGGTCGGCCGCATCGTCGGCGAAGCACCGGCGCGCGGGGATGCGCACGGCGGCCTGCTTGGGGGCGCCGTTGCTGGCCAGGAACTCGCGGCTTAGGTCCACGATGGCGTCGCCGCGCCAGTGCATGCGCACCCGACCGTCGGCGGCCACGGCGGCCACGGGGGTGGCCTCGAGGTTCTCGGCCCGGGCCAGGGCTATGAAATCGTCCACGTCATCGGCGGCCAGGGCCACGGCCATGCGCTCCTGGGATTCCGATATGGCCAGCTCGGTGCCGTCGAGACCCTCGTACTTGCGCGGCACGCGGTCGAGGTATATGTCCAGGCCGTCGGCCAGCTCGCCGATGGCCACCGCCACGCCTCCGGCGCCGAAGTCGTTGCAGCGCTTTATCATGGCGCAGGCGTCGTGGTTGCGGAAAAGGCGCTGGATCTTGCGCTCCACAGGCGGATTGCCCTTCTGCACCTCGGCGCCGCAGGTCTCGATGGAGCTCGCCGAATGGGCCTTCGAAGAGCCCGTGGCGCCTCCTATGCCGTCGCGGCCCGTGCGGCCTCCCAAAAGCACGATGACGTCGCCGGGGGCCGGCACCTCGCGGCGCACATCGGCAGCCGGCGTGGCGCCCACCACGGCGCCTATCTCCATGCGCTTGGCGGCATAGCCGGGGTGGTACAGCTCATCCACCTGGCCCGTGGCCAGGCCTATCTGGTTGCCGTAGGAGGAATAGCCCTGGGCGGCCGTGGTCACCAGCTTGCGTTGGGGCAGCTTGCCGGGGATGGTCTCGGCTACGGGCACCGTGGGGTCGGAGCCTCCGGTCACGCGCATGGCTTGGTACACGTAGGCCCGGCCCGACAGGGGGTCGCGGATGGCGCCTCCCAGGCAGGTGGCGGCACCGCCGAAGGGCTCGATCTCGGTGGGGTGGTTATGGGTCTCGTTCTTGAACAGGTACAGCCAGTCCTGCTCTTCGCCCCGCACATCCACCTTCACCTTCACGGTGCAGGCGTTTATCTCGTCGGATTCGTCGAGGCCCGTCAGCTGCCCGGTGGATTTCAGGTAGCGGGCGCCGATGGTGCCCATGTCCATGAGGCAGATGGGCTTGCCCTCGCGGCCCAGTTCGCGGCGCAGGCTGCAATAGCGCTCGAAGGCGCCCTGCACGGCCTCGTCGGCGATATCCACCGAGGCGAGCTCGGTGCCGAAGGTGGTATGGCGGCAATGGTCCGACCAATAGGTATCGATCATCTTCAGCTCGGTTATGGTGGGGTCGCGCTTCTCGGTGTCGCGGAAGTACTGCTGGCAGAAGGCGATATCGGCCTCGTCCATGGCAAGCCCGCGCTGCCCGATGAGGGCGGCCAGGGCTGCGCCGTCGAGCTCCGTGAATCCCTCCAATACCTCCACGGGCGCGGGGTCCGGGTAGTCGATGGCCAGGGTATCGGGTTTGTCGAGCCGGGCCTCGCGGGATTCCACGGGGTTTATGACGTAGTCCTTGATGGCCTGCAGGTCCTCCTCGGTGAGGGGGCCCTCCAGCAGGTACACCCGGGCATTGTTCACGGCGGGGCGGTCCTTCTGGCTTATCAGCTGTATGCATTCGCTGGCCGAGGCGGCCCGCTGGTCGAATTGCCCCGGCAGCGCCTCCACGGCGAACACCGCCGCCCCCTCGGGCGCCGGGAGCTCGTCGAACACGTCGTCGACGGGCGGTTCGCTGAACACGGTGGGTATGCATGCGGCGAAGAGGTCCCCGTCGATGCCCTCCACGTCATAGCGGTTGAGCAGACGCAGCCCTTCCAGACGGCCGATGCCCAGGATCTCCTGCAGCTCGCGCCGCAGCGCCTGGGCCTCGATATCGAATCCGGGCTTCTTCTCTACGTAGATGCGAGAGACCATGGTTTTCGCCTTTCGTCGCAGACTGTCGGCTCCATTATAGGGGAAGCATTGCGGTGCGGCGCGGGTTACAGGCGGGCGAACCAGGCTTTCACGGTTTCCATCAGCTCGGCCACGCGCTGCTCCTCGGCGGTGTAGGCGCTGGTGCCGTTCGACCCGAAGGCGGTCTGGGTGCCGAAGGTGGCGTCGAAGGCGGTGCGGTCGATGGCGGGTTCCTCCCAGTCATTGGCGGCAGCGGTCTTCACGGTGGTCGAGAAGCTGCCATTCACGGTGACGGTGGTGTCGGAGGCTCCATCGACCAAGGTGAAGCCGTTCTGGTCGACCAGCTTCACGCTGCGGCCGCGGGTGTCCACCAGCTTGCCGCCTTCGGCAAGGTTTATGTTCGTCACCGTGGAGTTGCCCGTGACGGTCCAGCTGGAGGTGCCGTCGATGCTCACGTTCAGGTTCTCGCCGACCGCCGAGCCCGAGGTGTTGCTGCGGATGCTGGAGCTGCCCGTCCATTGGCTGTTCTCCAGAAGGTACAGGTCGACGGAACTCAGGCTGTCCGATTCCACGGCGCCCCTGAGCTTCTGGTTGCGGGCCGTGACATCGCACAGGGCCCCGTTCTTCCCCGAGCTTCCCCAGCCGCGGCTGTTGTTGCCCTCGGCCCGCAGCAGGACGGCCTGGCCCTCATCGAACAGGAGGCGGTTGTTGGATAGCAGCACCCGCGCCCGGGTGTTGGTGAGGTAGAAGAAGGCGCCGGATCTGATGGTGCTTTCCAAGGTGCTGTCGGAGGCTTGGAAGAGGGCGGAATCATCTTCGGTCGTGCGGTCGGCGGCCTCGGTGCGATACAGCATGACGGCGCAGGGGATGCCCCCGTTGGCCGAGCCGTCGATGCTGGTCGAGCTCAGGCGCGAATTCGAGATGAGCGCCGTCCCCTGGTCCTCCAGCACGGCGAGGGGCGATGCGCCGCTTGCGCCCACGATGTTGTCGGCCTCTATGCGGCCCCGGCTCTGCAGGATGGGGGAGAGGCTCCCGGCTGTTTGGAAGCTGCTGTTCGTCACCGACAGGGTGCTGCGCGGGCTGGCGCAGGCCAGGCTCGGGCTGCGGGCGCCCTCCGTTTGGGTGTGCAGGGCGTTGCCCACCATGGTGCCGCCGGAGATGGTGCGGACGGCGGCCGAATCGTCGCCTGCGGTCGAGATGGTGGCATCATCGGCGTAAGAGCTGCCGCCATCGCAGGAGAACAGCCCCGGCGCCCCGGGGCAGGCCGATTCGGCTATAACCGATGACAGCAGCATGTTGGAGTCGGCGTTCACCGCCAGGGCCGCCGCATCCGTGCCGTAGGCCAGGGCATCGTCGATGGAGGTGTCCTGGCCGATCTTCACCAGCTTGCCATCGGCCATCACCAGGGTTCCGCCGTTGCGGGCCAGCGCCGCGGTGCTGCCGGCCGCTGCGGATTCGATGACCTCGCCGTAGCTTTCGACCAGCTGCCCGTCGGCTTCGAGGGAGCCCGCGAAGGCGCCCTCGTAGGCGAAGCCGTCGTCGTTGACGGCGGCATCTGCCGCAGCCGAGGCGGAGCTGCTCTTCGTCAGCAGCTCGGGCGAGGGGAGCAGGCGGAAGGCCGCCTCGCTCGATGCCGAGGCGGCAGAGGAGGACGAAGAGGATGAAGGAGACGCCGAGCCGGAAGAGGGTTCCGAGCTGCTGTCGGAGGAGGCGCCGGTGCCGGAGGCTGCGCCTTCTTCCGTTGCAGCCTCCGGGGCATCCTGCGATCCGCCTTCAGCCGAGGCCGGTCGGCTCTCGGTCGATGCGGTGGCTTCTTGGGATGCGGCTGGGGGTTGCTGGGTGGCCGTGCAGGCGCACAACGCCAAGATGAGCGAAGCCATGCAGAAGGCAGCGGCTCCTTTTCGCAGCATCTCGGCATGGGCCATGGGCAACCTCCGTTTCGAGGCGTGTTGGGGGACGTTCACTTTTGGCACATTTATAAATGTGCCAAAAGTGAACGTCCCCCGACACGCCGGCTTCCATTCGCAGGGGGCGAACATCCCCCCATCATCAGTGCTTTCCTGTATCCATTCTAAGTTCTCCTGCCGGATCCGGGGGCTGCAGGCCCGATAATCCCCAATATATCTGCGGATGGGCGAGATTCCGCTACAATTGGGGTTCGATACCATCGTTTCTAAGGGGAGGCCCATGGCCAATCTGTTCGAGCCCATGACCATAGGGGGCATGGCGGCCCGCAACCGCCTGGTGCGGGCGGCCACGGCGGAATCGCTGTGCACCCGCGACGGAGAGCCCTCGGCTCCGCTGGTGGAGTGCTACAGTCAGCTGGCTGCCGGCGGGGTGGGCACCATCATCACGGGGTTCGCCTACTTCATGCAAGAGGGGAAGGCTGCCGAGCGCTCCCTGAACGCCTGCTCCGACGAGTTCGGCGCCGCTTACCGGCGCATGGTCGACCAAGTGCACGGCCGGGGGGCGCGCATCGTGCTGCAGTTGGTCTACGGCGGCTCGAAGAGCAAGCTGGTCGCCGGGGATCCCCGCTGGCTGCCGGCTGCATCCGAAACCCCCTGCGACGGCACCCCCACCGCCGATGTGCTGGGCCCCTCCGCCGTGGTTAACCCGGTCACCTCGGTGGTTCCCCGTCCGGCGTCGGAGGCCGATATCGATGCCGTGGCTGCGGCCCTGGGCCGGGCGGCCGCGCGGGCGCAGCGCTGGGGCTTCGACGGGGTGGAGGTCCATGGTGCGCACGGATACCTCCTCTCGCAGTTCCTCAGCCCCTGCTTCAACCGGCGCACCGATTCCTTCGGCGGCCCCATCGAGAACCGCGCCCGGGCCCTGTGCCGCTGCATCGAGGCGGCGCGGCAGGCCACGGGTCCCGATTACCCGGTGCTGGTGAAGCTGAACAGCTGCGACGATTACGACGACCCCGCGGGCCTCGCCGGGGGC
Source organism: uncultured Eggerthellaceae bacterium (assembly GCA_947564425.1). Taxonomy (GTDB): domain Bacteria; phylum Actinomycetota; class Coriobacteriia; order Coriobacteriales; family Eggerthellaceae; genus UBA9715. Next base: position 11,556 of record CANOBU010000012.1, on the reverse strand, counting down.
CTTTCCCAGGATGACAGCGCCGCTGCGGCGCGCTTGGCGCAGCAAGCCGGCGCCAGCGCCTTGGAGGTCAGCGGCGATTGGCACCGGGCTTCGAAGGAGGCGACGGACGGCCAGCCCTATTTCGGTGCCTTCGGGGCCCGCATGGCCCGCGAGCTGGATATACCCGTGATAGTGACCGGCGGTTGGCGCAGCCCTCGCATAGCCGGGGCCCATCTGGCCCAGGACGGCATCGCCGCCATCGGGTTGGCCCGGCCCCTCATCCGCGAGCCCTATCTGGCGGATCGCTGGCAGGCAGGCTCGCCGGACGACAGCCTGTGCATCGGCTGCGGTATATGCGGCAACTTCGCGGGCATCCCGTGCCCGAGCAGGATGTAGCCATGTTCGCAGCCATCGCGGATATCCTGCAGCTCATCGTGGACCCCTGTTATGCCCTCACCGGCAACTGGTGGGCGGCTATCTTCCTGTTCACCCTGATCACGAAGGTCATCCTGTTCCCCATGTCGCTGTGGGTGCAATGGAACTCCATCGTCATGGTGCGGGTCATGCCGGAACTCAACCGCCTGAAGGTGAAGTACTTCGGCGACCGCGAGACCATCGGCGAGAAGCAGAACGAGCTGTACAAGCAGCAGCATTACCATCCCATGCTGTCCCTCATCCCCCTGGCGATCCAGATCGTCATCCTGTTCGGCTTGGTGGATGTGATCCACTCCATCACCGATTCGGGCACCCCGGGTACCGAGTTCCTGGGGCTCGTGCCCTTCGAGGACGGCGGCCTGTCGTGGGTCATGCCCGTTCTGGCCGGTCTCTCCGCCGTGGCTATGGGCTTCGCCCAGAACCGGATAAACCCGCTGCAACGGGAGCAGTCGCGGGCCGAGAAGAACATGACCAACGGCCTGTCTATCGGGTTGTCGCTCATCCTAGGCGTGTTCGTGGCCGCCGGCATGGCCTTCTACTGGATCTGCTCGAACCTCATGGCCATAGCCGTGCAGGCCCTGGCCAACCTATGCATGAGGCCCGCTAAGTACATCGACTACGCCGATTTGGCCGCCAGCCGGGTGGCCTTGGACGAGTTGGACGCCCTGGAGGCCGACCGCAAGCGGAAGTGGTATCGCCGCGATCCCCTGGCCGCCCGCGAAAAGGCCGACTACAAGCGGTTCTTCAGCATAACGGACAAGCATCTGGTGTTCTATTCCGAGGGCTCCGGCTTCTACAAGTACTTCAAGGGCGCCATAGGCTACTACCTGCAGCATTCCGATGGGCTGGTGCACTATATCACCAACGACCCCGACGACCAGATATTCGCCATCGCCGCCGAGCAGCCGCGCATCCGCCCCTACTACATAGGCCCGAAGCGCTGCATCACCCTGATGATGAAGATGGATGCCGATGTGGTGGTGACCACCCAGGAGGACCTCGATAACTACTACATGAAGCGCTCCTATGTGAAGGATGACGTCGAATACGTGTTCATGTTCCACCACATGACATCCATCACCCTGACGGCGCTGCCCCATTCCTACGACCACTACGACACCCTGCTGTGCGTAGGGCCGCACCAGGTGGCCGAGCTGCGGGAGCAGGAGGCTTTGAACGGTCTGCCGGAAAAGCGCCTGATCGAGGCCGGCTACGACCTGCTGGACGAGGAGATAGCCGCCTTCGAGGCGCTGGATGCCTCCGCCAAGGACCACGACCGCCCGGTGGTGCTGGTGGCGCCCTCGTGGCAGGAGGACAACCTGCTGGACCTGTGCTTCGACGACCTCATGGCCGGCCTGCTGCATCGGGGGTGGAAGGTCGTGGTGCGGCCGCACCCGGAATACATCAAGCGCTACCGGCCCCGCTGGGATGCCATTTTGGCCCGCTATGCCGATGTATCCGAGGACGAGCTGTATTTCGAGCGCGATTTCTCATCGAACGAGACCATCTGGACCTCCGATATCCTGATAACCGATTGGTCGTCCATCACCTGCGAGTTCTCGTTCTCCACCGGCAAGCCCTGCGTTTTCCTGGATACCCCCATGAAGGTGGGCAACCCCGATTGGCAGCAGTTCAGCCTGGAGCCCACCGATATAAGCCTGCGCAACCGCATCGGCCGTTCGTTCGCGCCGGAGCAGGCCCGGGCCGTGGGCGACGGGGTGGCCGAGATGCTGGCGGGCGGCGATGAATGGTTCGAAGCCATCCGCGAGGTGCGCGACGGGTTCATCTTCAATATCGGCCACGGCGCCGAGGCGGCCGGCGAGTACCTGCTCGAAGCGGTGCTGCGCCATCAGGAGCAGCGCAAGCAGGAACGGAAGTAGCTTGCGTCGATGAATGCGTCAGGCCAAACGCTGGCGGGCTATCTCGGCTATGCGCTGGTCGCAGTTGGCCCGGAAGGCCTCGAAGCGCTCCGTCAGCCCCTCGGCCGCCGCGGCGCGCCCCGCATCGTCCATGAGCTCCTCCACGCGGTATATCTTGCCGGCATCGATCAGCTCCAGGATGGCCGATTGCAGGAAGCGCAGGCGCACCATGTTGTCGTGGGGTCCCTGGGCCCAGGCCCGATAGGCCTCTACCAGAGCCTCGTCGTTGTGGGTCTGCCGGAAGCGGTCCAGGATGGGCTGGTAGGTCTCGTCATCGGCGTACTCCGCTTGGACTGCGGCGGTTTCCTGCTGGTAGGCGGCCTTCACCTTCGGGCGGATGCGCCACAGGTAGAAGATGAGGAACAGCACGAACCCGCCGGGGATGAACAGGGGCTCGTGCAGCAGGGCGGCGGCCGTGGCCGTGATGCAGGCCGTCATAAGGGCGGCGGCGATGGCCTCCCGGACGGGTTGGGGCGTGTTATCGAGTCTTCCCATGGGGCGTTCCTCTCGGGTGCATCAGGGCGTATGCATTGCTGCGATTATAGCGAACGGGCGGCGAGCGCGGAGGGGAGGGGCCTATCGGTTGCCACGGCGATGATGTTGTCGGGCTCGTCCAGGCTGCCGCCGTCGCAGGGGAACACGTATACGCAGGCGAACAGCTCGCCCATAAGGGCCATCTGGCGGTAGAGGAACCCGGCGCCGTCCCCGGTCAGCGGCGCCACGATGTTGGTGAGGTACAGGCCGCCCGGTGCCAGGCGGCTGTGCACGGCCTGCAGGAAACGGCGGCCGGCCAGGTGGGCCGGGGGCGTGCCGCCGTCGAAGGTGTCGTTCACGATGGCATCGTAGCGGAGCCCCGGAGCCAGCAGGAAGGCCAGGGCATCCGCCTCCACCAGGTTCAGGCGCCCCTCTTCCTCGGGGCGGTATTCCTCCAGTAGGCGGTCCAGGAAGAAGTAGCGCCGGGCCAGGGCCGTGATGGCGGGGTCTATCTCCACGGCGTCCACAGCCGCTTCGGGGTGGGCCGCCACCAGGTGCTCCGGATAATCGTAGCCGCCGCAGCCCAGCACCGCCACGCGCCGGATGGGCCGGTCGGCCCGGAACATCAGGTCGTATCCCTTCAGGTACGCGAACACGGGCTCGGTGTAGCGCTCGTCCAGGTAGGTGCCCGATTGCACGATGCCGCCCACCTCCAGCAGCCTCACCGGCGATCCCTCATCGTCGAGTACCTGGTATATGCGGGCGCGGCCGAAGCGGGTGGGGAAGCACCGGTAGGTATCGCGGTGCCGCTTGCACAGCAGCGCCCCGGCGGCGAGCCCCAGCCCCGCAACGGCGATTGCGGCTGCCCGGGCGCTAGATCTCATGGATGAACAGGCCGCTGCGCAGCTTGGGTTCGAACCAGGTGGATTTCGGGGGCATCAGAAGGCCCGCATCGGCCACGGCGAACAGCTCGTCGATACCCGTGGGCGAAAGCGCGAAGGCCGCGGCGCAATCCTCTTCGCAGCGGCGCTCCAGCTCGCCCAGGCCCCTGATGCCGCCCACGAAGTCGATGCGCGGGGAGCGCCGGGGGTCGGCGATGCCCAGGAGCGGCTCGAACAGGCGGTGCTGCAGCAGAGAAACCTCCAGGCCGTCGTAGGGGTCGTCGGATATCTCGTCGGCATCGATGCGGCAGCGGTACCAGCGGCCGTCCAGGAATACGCAGAACTCGCCCTTGGCGCGGGGCTTCACCAGCTCCTCGGCTGCGGCGGGGTCGGCGGCCTCCCGGATGCGCAGCGGGCCGCCCTCGGGGGCGCCTATCTCCTCGGCGCCGAAGCGGCTGCGCAGCTCGCCCAGGAACTCGGCGGAGGTAAGGCCGTTCAGGTCGTGTACCACCCGCTCGTAGGGCCATATCTTCAGCTCGTCGTCGGGGAACAGCACCGCCAGGAAGAAATCGGATTCCTCCGTGGGCTCGCTCGACCCCCGGGCCACCCGCCGGGCCTTGGCCACCTCCGAGGCAGCCGCCACGCGGTGATGCCCGTCGGCGATGTACACGCGCCCCAGGCCGTCGAAGAGCTCGCCGATGCGGCCGTTATAGCTTGCGGGCACGATGAAGCCCCGGTGCCGCACGCCGTCGTCGGCGACGAAGTCGAAGATGGGCTCGCCCTCCTTCACGGCGCTGTAGATGCTCCCCAGCTCCGCATCGGCGTGGTAGGCGCAGAAGATGGGCCCCGTCTGGGCCTCGCAGCCGCGCACGTGGTTGATGCGGTCGACCTCCTTGTCCACCCGGGTGCTCTCGTGCTCCTTCACGATGCCGTTCAGGTAGTCGTCGATGGCCACGCAGGCCACCAGGCCGTTCTGCACGCGGCCATCCATGGTCAGCTCGTACAGGTAGAAGGCGGGCTGCTCGTCGGCGGTCATGGTGCCGCGGGTCTTCATGTCGCGCAGCATGCTGCCGGCTTTCAGGTACACCAGCAGGTCGAAGGGGTCGGTTCCGGCGGGGAAGTTCACCACCGGCTCGTCGATGGCCAGAAACGACTCGGGGTTGGCCTGCACGATGACACGGGCTTCCTCGACGCTCTGCACGTCGTAGGGCAGCGCTGCTACGACCTTCGCCTTCGCGGGCACGGGGCGGATGGCTTTGAACGGTCTGACGGTTGCCATGGTTCGCATCTCCTTCATCGGCGCTTTCCCGCCCATGATAAACCAAGGGGGCGGCTTTTCCGGCGGTTAACCGAATGGTTACAGGGCGCGATGCGCCAGCGGCGCCCCTTGGGCGAGAATGGTAGCTTGAAACGAAACGCAGGGCAGGTGTGAATATGGCAGACAACGAAACCCCGGGCAAAGCCCCTTACGGAAGCGACGGCCCCGCGGCCGAGGACCGCGCCATCGCCGAGGCGGAGGCGCACGCCATGACCGAACGGTTCGGCCAGGACATCGGCGCCAAGCTGGAAGAGCCGCAGCAGGCGGCCGGCGGCGATTCCCAGCCGAGCCGCAGCGGCAAGCGCCCCAGCGTATATATCGAGGAGGTCCAGGCCAACCAGAAGCGCTTCCTGAAGTTCATCGAGTTCACCTATTCCTCCACGAAGGCCGCCGGCGTCATGCTGCTCGCGGCCATAGCGGCGCTCATCATCGCCAATGTCGGGGGGTTCTACCAGCCCTTCATCGCGTTCCTCGACACGCCCTTCGGCTTCGTGTTCGGCGACTGGAGCGCCACCCTGACCCTGGCCGAGATAATCAACGATATCCTCATGGCCGTGTTCTTCCTGCTGGTGGGCTTGGAGATAAAGTACGAGATGACCGCCGGCGAGCTCACCAACATTCGCCAGGCGCTGCTTCCCATCGTGGCGGCCTTCGGCGGCGTGCTGGCGCCCATCGTCATCTACTCGCTGTTCAACCTGGGCAACGCCGATACCGCCCACGGTTGGGGCGTGCCCACGGCCACCGATATCGCCTTCGCCCTGGGCATCCTGGCGCTGCTGGGCGACCGCATCCCCAACGGCGTGCGCGTGTTCCTGTCCACGCTGGCGGTGGCCGACGATATCATCGCCATCGTGGTGATCGCGGTGTTCTACGGCCATGCGCCGTCGCTGCTGTGGCTGGCCCTGGCCGGCAACGTGCTGTTCATCCTGTTCATCATGAACCGCTCGCACGTGTACGCCCTGCTGCCGTACCTGCTGGTGGGTGTCGTGCTGTGGTACTGCATATTCATGTCGGGCGTCCATTCCACCATAGCGGGCGTGCTTTTGGCCTTCATGATTCCGTCGGGGTCGCGCGTGAACCTGCGCAATTTCCTGAAATGGTCGGGGCACACGGTCGAGAAGGCCCAGGAGACCTACCGTCCCGAGATACCCATCAACGCCCAGGAGGGCTATCTCACCATCATCAACCGCCTGTCCCATGTGTCGCGCCAGGTGATTCCCCCCGCCACGCGCCTCGAGAAGCGGCTGTACCCCTGGGTGTACTTCGGCGTGCTGCCGCTGTTCGCACTGACCAACGCCGATGTGTCGTTCATCGGCAGCGACCTGTCCGCCATGTTCACGTCGCCGGTGTTCTTCGGCATCTTCTTCGGCCTGCTGCTGGGCAAGCCCATCGGCATCATGCTGTTCAGCCTGCTGGTGGTGAAGACGCATCTGGCCGAGCTGCCCGAGAACGTCAATTGGCGCCATATGCTGGGGGCGGCCATCCTGGGCGGCGTGGGCTTCACCATGGCCATCTTCGTGGCTAACCTGGCGTTCCCCGCCCATCCCGAATACATCGTCGATGCGAAGGTGGCCATCCTGTCGGCATCGCTCATCGCGGGTATCGCGGGCTTCGTGTTCCTGATGATCCAGGCCAAGGCCGATGCCGCCCGCGGCGTGCACTACCTGACCACGCCGGAGCCCGTGGCGGCCCGCCAGACCGCCGGCACCGAGGCGGCGCGCAAGTCCTCGAAGGTGCTGCAGGGCATCGAGAGCCCGCTGGTGCGCAGCGAGATAGATGCCGCGCAGCGGGAACACCCCGGCCACAACCCCGAGGTGGTGGTGGAGCTGGGCAGCGACGAGCGGCGCTCCGATGACGGGCAGGCGGAGCCCCGCGAGGGCGATCAGGCGTAGATCTCCTTCTCGATCACCAGGTCGTTCTTGATCTTGCCCACCAGCTTCTGCAGGGCATCGATGCAGCGGGGGCGGATGTCGGCGCCGATCAGCACGTACATGAGCGACTCGCCCACTTCCAGCTCGCCCTCGTTCAGCCATACCTTCACGTAGTACACGCCGTCCCAGGTGAGGGCATCGGCCACGGCGGCTTCCACGCCGGCCTCGTCGTACGAGAATGCGACCCGCTGCACGGCGGGCATGGCCTCGCCCTGGCGCACCTGGGCCTTGGCGGTTTCGCGCACCACGCCGTTGTGGGTGAGGAACATGCCGCATTTATCGGCATCCGGGCTGGCCTTCGCCTCCGCGAGCCAGCGATCCATCGAGGGTTCCTGCTTTGCCATGGTCGTTCCTTTCGCTGAGATGTCGTATCGATTCCTATTATAGTCGAACGCGAACAATGCGCAACGGCCGCCTATCACGGGGATAGGCCGACGTTTCCACGGATTATGCACCCATGGCGCGTCCGTCATTGCTACCATGGAACCTTCACAAGCGGCCGCAGGGCCGCCGGTACAGAAAGAGAAATGCTATGTCGCTTCCTAAATCAGACCTGTCGAAGCAGGCGGATAACCGCACCGCCCTGCAGCTGGGCGCCGTGCTGCCCCGCACCGCCGAGGTGCGCGGGGGGCATCTGGTGATCGGCGGGGTGGATATGGTGGAACTGGCCCATGAGCAGGGCACGGCCCTCTACGTCTTCGACGAGGCCGATGTGCGGGCCCGTATGGCGGAGTACCGCGATGCGCTGCGCGAGGCCTACCCCCATTCCGATGTGCTGTACGCTTCCAAGGCGTTCCTGAACAAGGAGATCCTGCGCATCGCCCGCGACGAGGGGCTGTGCCTGGACGTATCCGGCGGCGGCGAGCTTGCCTGCGCCCTGGCCGTGGACTTCCCGCCCGAGCGGATATTCGTGCACGGCAACAACAAGACCGAACGCGAGCTGCGCGAGGCCATCGGGGCCGGCGTGGGGCGCATCGTGCTGGACAGCCGCCTGGAGCTGCAGCGCGTCTCGCGCATCGCCGGCGAGCTGGGACGCACCCAGAAGGTGCTCATGCGCGTGACCCCCGGGGTCGAGGCCGATACCCACGAGTACATCAAGACTGGCTGCGAGGACTCGAAGTTCGGGTTCACCATGCTGGAGGATTTCGCCTTCCGCTGCGTCGGCGACGTGCTGGCGGCGCCCAACGTGGAGCTCACGGGCTTCCACTGCCATATAGGCTCCCAGATATTCGCCCTGCACTCCTTCGCCGAGGCGGTGCAGGTCATGGTGGGGTTCTGCGCCCGGGTGCGCGACCATTACGGCTTGCAGGCGGCCGACCTCGACATGGGCGGCGGCTTGGGTATAGCCTACGGCGCCGATGACGAGCCCTCGGCCATCGGCGACTTCGCCCGGCGCCTGGCCCAGGCGGTGAAGGGCGGCTGCGAAGCCGAGGGCCTGCCCCTGCCGCGGCTGCTGGTGGAGCCCGGCCGCAGCCTGGTGGCCAACGCGGGGGTCACGCTGTATACCGTGGGCATTCTGAAGACGCTCCCCGGCATCCGCAAGTACGTGGCCGTGGACGGCGGCATGTCCGACAACATCCGCACGGCCCTGTACCATGCCGATTACGAGGCCGTGATCGCGAACAAGGCCGACAAGCCGCGGACCGAGATAGTCACCCTGTGCGGCAAGCATTGCGAGAGCGGCGATGCGGTGGTGCTGGACGGCTCGCTGCAGCCGGCGGAGCTGGGCGATATCGTATGCGTGTTCGGCACCGGGGCCTACTGCTATACCATGGCATCCACCTACAACGGCCAGCCGCGGCCGGCCATCGTGTTCGTGCGCGACGGGCAGGCCCGGGTGGTCACCCGCCGCGAGACGTATAATGACCTGATGAGCCGCGATGTATAAGGGTTCCGAGGAAAGGCTGGCAGCGCTATGGCAGTGAAGATCGCATTGGTCGGGACGGGCACCGTCGGCGGGGGGTGCCTGGACATCCTGGATGCCCATCGGGACGATTTCATCCGCCATTACGGGGTGGACCTGCAGTTGGTGCGGGTGTGCTCCCGCAAGGGCGATACGGCGGCAGCCCACGGCCTGGCCGATATATTCACCGACGATTACCGCGAGGTCATCGCCGACCCCGAGGCGCAGCTGGTGGTGGAGCTGGTCGGCGGCACCGGCGTCGCCCGCGACATCGTGGCCGGGGCGCTGAAGGCCGGCAAGTCGGTGGTGACGGCCAACAAGGCGCTCATGGCCACCTGCGGCGAGGAGCTGTTCGCCCTGGCCGAGGCGCATGGATGCGAACTGGCCTTCGAGGCCAGCGTGGGCGGCGGCATCCCCATCATCGACCCCCTGAAGCACTCCCTCATTGCCAATGGCATAACCTCGGTCATGGGCATAGTGAACGGCACGACCAACTATATGCTCACGCGCATGGCCCAGGAAGGGCTCGCCTACGAGGAGGTCCTGGCCGACGCACAGCAGCGCGGTTTCGCCGAGGCCGATCCCAGCGCAGACGTGGACGGCATCGATGCCGCGGCCAAGATAGCCATCCTGGCATCCATCGCCTTCAACTCGCGGGTGACCTTGGACGACGTGTACGCCGAGGGCATCCGCCGCATCACCCCGGTGGACCTGGCCGCCGCACGCGACATGGGCTACGCCGTGAAGCTGCTGGCCCTGGCCCGGCGCACGCCTCGGGGTATCGATGTGCGGGTGCATCCCACCATGATCCCCCTGGCGCACCAGATGGCGAAGGTCGACGGCGTGTTCAACGCCATCTACGTGGTGGGCGATGCCGTGGGCGAGGCCATGTTCTTCGGCGAGGGCGCCGGCGCCGGCCCCGCGGCCAGCGCCGTGATGGGCGATGTGGTGGACGTCGCCCGCCGCCTGCAGCAGGGGATGCCCCCGGCCGTGGGCTGCACCTGCACCGACGAGCTGCCCATCGTGCCGGTGGAGGAGCTTTCCACGCGCTATTACCTGCGTTTGACGGTGCCCGACCGCATCGGCGTGCTGGCGGCGGCATCCCAGGTGTTCTCGGACAACGACGTGTCCCTGCGCTCGGTGGTGCAGGAGGGCACGAGCGCCCGCGATGCGGTGGACCTGTTCTTCGTCACCCACACGGCGGTGGAGCGCAACATCCGCGCCGCCCTGGACGAGCTGGCCGCCCGGCCCGACATGCTGCTGGCCGAGCCCACGGTCATCCGCGTGGAGGAGTAGGCCTTGGCGGCAGGGGTCATCTTCGATTGCGACGGCACGCTGCTCGACACCATCGATGCCTGGCACGAGGTTGAAGACCGCCTGCTGGCCGATGCGGGCATAACGCTGTCGAAGGCCGAGCGCGACGAGCTGAGCAGCCTGACCCTCGACGAGGCCGGCGTGTTCTTCTGCGAGCGCTTCGACGGCGTGGACACCCCCGAGCAGGTGCGCGACCTCATCGTGGAGCACCTGCTGGACTACTACCGTACGCGCTCGGTGCCCGTGGCGGGGGCCGAGGAGTTCGTGGCCCAGCTGCATCGCCGCGATGTGCCCATGGCCGTGCTGTCCTCGTCGCCGCAGTCGTTTTTGCAGGCGGGGCTGGGGCGAACGGGGCTGCCGGAGCGGCTGCGGGCCATCGTTTCGGTGGACGACGTGGAGGGCTCCAAGCGCGACCGCGCAACCTACCATCATGTATGCAGCCTGCTGGGCACTGCGCCCGGCGATACCTGGTTCTTCGATGACAGCTGGTATGCCCTGAAGGCGGCCCGCGCGGCGGGGCTGCGCACCGTGGGCGTGTTCAGCAGCGACAACTGCGGCACCCATGAGGAGCTGGCCCGCTACAGCGAGCGCGTGATCGAGGATTTCACCGAGCTCCTGGACTGAGAGCTCCGCATCGCATGAACAGGGGACGGGCCGGGCGTTCGCTGGGGCGCCGGAGGCATTCGCATGAACAGGGGACGGGTCAGCCGTTCGCGGGGCGCCGGGGGTATCCAGTCGCTCAGACAGTCCTCGCCTTCGGCTGCGGAACTCGCTTTGTGGATACCCCCGGCGCCCCGCGAACGCCCGGCCCGTCCCCTGTTCATGCGCCCTGCTCGCACAGTGGCAGATTACGGATTTTCAACCGCCGTTGCGGTGGCTTCCTACGGGAAAATCCCCTTTGCTAGAATCTAAGTCGTGTTTTCGTTGCGTTTGGGCGCAGACAGGGAGGGACGATGGAATTCGGGGACCTTACGGCATCGCTCGTCGGCATCACCGGCGAGGTGGATGCGTTCATGTATACCTACATCCTGGTCATATTGCTGGTGGCCGTGGGGATCTGGTTCAGTATTCGTACGAAGTTCGTGCAGATCCGCTACATCAAGGACATGTTCACCCAGCTCACCGAGAAGAAGCACGTGGAGGGCCATAAGACCATCTCGTCGTTCCAGGCCCTCATGGTGTCCACCGCCTCCCGCGTGGGCACCGGCAACATCGCCGGCATCGCCACGGCCGTGGCCACCGGCGGCCCGGGCGCCGTCTTCTGGATGTGGGCCATGGCGCTGATCGGCGCCGCCTCGGCCTTCATCGAATCCACCCTGGCCCAGATATGGAAGGTGCGCGGCAGCCACGGCGAGTTCCGCGGCGGCCCGGCCTACTACATCCAGCAGGGGCTGGGGAAGCG
>CANOBU010000011.1 GCA_947564425.1 uncultured Eggerthellaceae bacterium | reverse complement strand
CAATCCTCGCCTTCGGCTTCGGAACTCGCTTTGCGGACGCCCTGCCCGAACGGGGTTGCATTGTTGGAGAAATGCTAAGGCAGGCGGTAGTAGGTGTTGTTGCGCATGAGGTTGGGGCTGGTGTAGGGGTCGCCGTTTTCGAAGGGTTCGGGCCAGCGCTCCTTGAACAGGGCTTGCTCCCGCTTCCAACGCTCCATCTTCTCGGGGTCGCCCTCCTCGCGGCCGCGCGACGAGAACTCGTAGTGGTGCAGCAGGGCGTAGGGGGTGAAGGCCACCAGCTTGCCGGCCTGCTGGGCGCGCAGGCAGAAGTCGATGTCGTTGAAGCCCACGGCGAAGGCCTCGTCGTAGCCGTCCAGCTGCTGGAAGAAATCGGCCCTCACCATCTGGCAGGCGCCGGTGACAGCGGTGAACTGGCCGGGCAACGTGGCTTTGGCCAGGTATCCCGGGCGTTCCCGGGTGAAGAACTGGTTCACGTGCACTACGGCATCCCATACGCCCACCGAGGCGCCGGCGTGTTGCACCAGCCCATCGCGGAACAGCAGCTTGGCGCCCACGACCCCCACCTCGTCGCGTTGCAGGGGCCCCAGCATCTCCTCGATGAAGGACGGCTCTATCACGGCGGTGTCGTTGTTCAGCAGCAGCAGGTAGTCGCCTTTGGCGTGGCGGGCGCCGAAGTTCACGATCTTCGCGTAGTTGAACTCGTAGGGCCAGTGGATCACCCGCACCCGCGGGTCTTCCTCGGCGATGACATCGTAGAACACGAAGGTGTCCACATCGGTGCTGTTGTTCTCGACCACCAGCACCTCATAGGCATCGTAGGTCGATTTCTCCAGGATGGAGCGCACGCAGGGCTCCAGCAGGTCCAGCCGGTCGCTGCTGGGGATGATGATGCTCACCAGCGGATGGGGCTCGGGCAGCCCGTAGCGCACCCGCCAGGTGCCGGGGCGGGGCCCTTCCTGCACGGCAGCGGCCAGTCCGCGCTGGTCCAGATGCCGTTCCAGGGCGCTTCTGCAGGCGCCGTCTGATGAGGGGCTGGGCTCCTCGCGGTAGGGGGCGGTGGCTTTCGCGCTGTGGAACAGCAGGAAGGGCAGGTAGGCGAAGCGGGCTTTTGCGCTGTAGGCGAAGAGCGTCTGCTCGTAGAGCCACGAGGCGAAATCGGTTGCGGCTGTAACCGGGGCCTTCGCCAGCAGGTTGCGGGAGAACAGGGCCAGCTGGCCCACCCAATTCCAGCTGTAGAGGGCATCCACGTTCAAGGGGGATTTGAATACCGGGCAGGCGAACCCGGTGCCCTCGCAGGCGTCCTCGTCGCAGTACCAGACACCCAGCGATGCAGGGTCTGTCCCGGCAGCGGCCTGTGCATAGCGGAACAGGGCATCGGGCTCCAGCCGGTCGCCCGGCTGCAGGAAGCCCACCAGCCCGCGCAGTACGCCGGCGGCGCTGTTCTGGAACCAGCGGGCCAAGGGCGCATTGCCGGGGTCGGTGACGGCGATGCGGCCGTCATGGCCGCCCAGCGTGTTCTCGCGGGCGGCGATGAGGAGGGTCCAATGGGGATTGCTCTGGCGCTTCAGCGAGGCCACGGTTTCCGCCAGGGCCAGGGGATTGGCGTCTACGGCCCAAAGGAACAGCGAGATCGGGGTTGGGCGGGGAGCATCGGCTGCGGCCTGCCGCTGCGCCTTCAGCTCCGAGGGTCGTGCCCTATGCCGGCCCAGCCAGCGGCGGTAGGCGGCGGTGTCATCCCCCGCGTTCTTCATGAGGTTGTCGGTTGCCGCCTCTAAGGCGGTTGCCTCCGCGGGGTTCACCGAGGTGAAGCCGGGGGCTATCGTCCGGCCGTCCGCAGCCTCCGCTTGCAGGATGAAGCCGTCGCAGGGGGCCGGTGTGGGTACAGACAGGGTGAGGGCATTCGGGCGCCCGTCCGCCTCGTCGCCCTCCTGCAGCTCGCAGAAGAAGGGCTCGCTTTCGATGGCCTCGCCGTTCCAGCCGGTCAGGCGGATTTGCGGCTGGGCCGCTGCAGGGCCCAGCCAGCGCACCTCGGTGCGCCACAGCAGGCAGCCATCCCCCTCGAAGCGCTGGAGCACCCGGCATTGGTAGCGGTGATACACCAGGGGCTGCTCGAAGCCGCGGATGGCGGCGCAGCGCTGGGGCCTCAGCACCGCGTTGAGCTTCGAGGCCAGGGGTACGCGCCCGAAATCGACCGTGAAGCCGGCGGCGGTGCCCGGCAGGCCCCCCGGGCTGCAGGATATCCGGGCCCGACCCGCGGGCAGCGAAGGCAACTCCAGCACCCAATCGGCGCAGGAGGGCACCTCGTCGGGATGCAGCGGGTAGGCGTTCACCGGCAATGGGCGGCCGTCGATCTGCGCTTCGCATTGCAGGCGGGCGAAGGGGGCGGCGCTGGATATGCGGTACAGCCCGTACACCTTGCCCTCGCCGCGGCAGAGGCACAGGCAGCGCAGCTTCGCCGGCTCCAGGATGCAGCGGCCGAAATAGCGCAGCCACAGCGCCTCGGCGGCCTGCATGGCCTCGAGCAGCCGATCGGGCGGCAGCTCGCCTATATCCCGGGTAAGGTAGGGGATGCTCCAGCGGAACAGCTGGCGCCCATAGCGCTCGATGAGGCCCTGGTCCTCCCAATCGCTGCAGACCAGGTCTACTATCTGGCGATGGGCGGCCAGCCTGCGGCCGGTCTCCCGATGGCCGTCCATCAGCGAGCCCTCCCGCTGCAGCCGGTAGCGGTACAGGGGTTCGGCGATGGCGGCGATGGTGCCCAGGCGCGGGTACAGCTGGAATTGGAACACCACGTCCTCGCCGAAGGGCACGTCTTCATCGAACCGCACGCCGCTGGCCTCCAGGGCGCTGCGGCGCACGGCGTTGCGCCATACGAAGGGGGTGGCATAGGGGGCGAACATCAGGTCGGGCGAGAAGCGCCGCCAGCGGCGGGGTTCCGGCTTCAGGGTCTCGTCGAACCAGGGGGTGCTGTTCTCGGGGGGTATCACCTGGGCCCCGAATACAAGGCCGTCCACCTTGGGGTCCTCGAAGGCGCGGGCCACGGTTTCGCAGGCAACGGGAGCCAGCTCGTCGTCGCCGTCCACGAACATGACGATGTCGCCCTGGGCGGCGTCCAGTCCGAAGTTGCGGGCCGAGGACAGGCCGCCGTTCTGCTTGACGAATGTCTTGAAGCGGGGGTCGCGGGCCTCGAAGCCCCGCGCGATGGCGAAGGAGCCGTCGGTGGAGCCGTCGATGACGCACAGCGCTTCGAAGTCATCGTAGGTTTGGGCGGCGATGGAGGCCAGGCAGGCCCTAAGGCAGTCCTCGATGTTGTAGATCGGCACGATGATGCTGATATGCGGCACGGCTGCTCCCTTGCTCGCCCGGATCCCGCTGCGGATTCTCCGGGAATCATGGTACCACGGCCGGGCTTTCGGCCGCGTGCTGCTGCGAAACGATGATTCTGTACAGATGGGCGGCAGGTCGGGATAAAGCCTTACAATGAACAGGTTAGGCAATCGCTGCCCGCCGGGATGAATGGCCGGCGGCAGAGGAGGGATGCTCACCTTATGAAAGGCATTATTCTGGCAGGGGGAAGCGGTACGCGGCTGTACCCCCTTACCACGGTGACGTCGAAGCAGCTGCTTCCCGTCTACGACAAGCCCATGATCTACTATCCGCTGTCGGTGCTCATGATGGCGGGCATCCGGGACATACTCATCATATCCACGCCTTTGGACCTGCCGAACTTCCAGCGCCTGCTGGGGGATGGCAGCCAGTTCGGGGTGTCGCTGAGCTATGCCGAGCAGCCCTCGCCCGACGGCCTGGCCCAGGCGTTCATCATCGGCGAGGAGTTCATAGCCGGGCAATCCTGCGCTTTGGTGCTGGGCGACAACATCTTCTACGGCAACGGCTTGAAGCGGCATCTGCGCCGGGCGGTGCAGGATGCCGAGGCCCAGGGGGGTGCCACGGTGTTCGGCTACCATGTGGACGATCCCGAGCGCTTCGGCGTGGTGGAGTTCGATGAGGACTACAACGCCATCTCCATCGAGGAGAAGCCGGCAGAACCCAAGAGCAACTACGCCGTGACGGGCCTGTACTTCTACGATTCGCGGGTGTGCGACTTCGCGAAGGGGGTGAAGCCCTCGCCCCGCGGCGAGCTGGAGATAACCACCCTGAACCAGATGTATCTGCAGGACGGCTCGCTGAATGTGGTCACCCTGGGCCGCGGCTATGCTTGGCTCGACACCGGTACCATGGAGAGCCTGTTCGAGGCATCGGAGTTCGTGCGCGTGATCGAGCGCAGCCAGGGCATGCCCGTATCCATTCTGGAGGAGATAGCCTTCGAGAACGGTTGGATAACCCACGGAGAGCTGGTGGCCGCCGCCGAACGCTTCGGCAAGAGCGAGTACGGCCGCTATCTGAAGAAAGTGGCCGAGGGCCGGGTGGTGCCCCGGAAGGAGCGCAGCTAAGTGAAGATCCTCATCACAGGGGCCAAGGGCCAGCTGGGAAGCGAGCTCGCCCATTGCCTGGAGACCATGCGGGCCGAGATAGGCCCCATCCCGCCAGCCTACGAAGGCGCCGGGGTGCACACGGTCGACTACGACGGCCTGGACATATCCGACGCCGCCGCCGTGGATGCGTGGTTCGCCCAGCACGGGCCCTACGATATCGTGTTCAACTGCGCCGCCTTCACCAACGTGGACGGCTGCGAGGCCGACGAGGCGGCCGCCTATGCGGTGAATGCGCGCGGGGCAGCCAACGTCGCCCGGGCGGCGCAGGCCTGCGGAGCCAAGATGGTGCATATATCCACCGACTACGTGTTCCCCGGCACCGACGAGGCGCCGCGCACCGAAGAGGACCCCACGGGGCCCATATCGGCCTACGGGCGCACCAAGCTCGCCGGCGAGGAGGCGGTGGCCGGCGCCTGCGGCCGCGCGTTCATCGTGCGCACCGCCTGGCTCTACGGCCATACGGGCAAGAACTTCGCCAAGACCATGATGCGGCTGGCCCGCGAGAACGGCGGGATCTCCGTGGTGGCCGACCAGGTGGGCAACCCCACGAGCGCCAACGACCTGGCCTACGAGCTGCTGAGGCTGGCCTGCACCGACGGCTACGGCGTCTACCATTGCACGAACAACGGCACATGCAGCTGGTACGATTTCGCATGCGCCGTGGTGGATATGGCCGGCATCCCGTGCCGGAAGGAGCCCCTGACCTCCGAGGAGTACAAGGAGCGCTTCCCGCAGTCGGCCGACCGGCCCGCGTTCTCCAGCCTGGACAACAAGCGGCTGCGCGATACCATCGGCGACGACATGCGGCCCTGGCGCGAGGCGCTGGGCGCCTACCTGGATAATCTGGAGAGAGGGGAGCTCTAGCATGGCGGACGCATTCCAGCCCGAGCGCATCGTGGTGACCGGCGGCGCCGGGTTCATCGGCAGCAACTTCGTGCACTGGGTGGTGCAGAACCAGCCCGGCGTGCACGTGACGGTGCTCGACAAGCTGACCTACGCCGGCAACCTGGACAACCTGGAGGGCATACCCGAAGACCGCATGGAGTTCGTGCGCGGCGACATCTGCGATGCGCAGCTGGTGGACGGGCTGCTGTCCCGCGCCGACGCGGCGGTGCACTTCGCGGCGGAGTCCCATAACGACAACTCCATCGCGGACCCCGAGCCCTTCGTGCGCACCAACGTCGAGGGCACCTACACGCTGCTGGAGGCCGCCCGCAAGCACGGCGTGCGCTTCCACCACATCTCGACCGACGAGGTGTACGGCGACCTGGCCCTGGACGACCCGGCGCGCTTCACCGAGGACAGCCCGTACAAGCCCTCGAGCCCCTACAGCTCCACCAAGGCGGCCTCCGACATGCTGGTGCGGGCGTGGCACCGCACCTACGGCGTGCCCGCCACCATATCGAACTGCTCGAACAACTACGGGCCGCGCCAGCACATCGAGAAGTTCATCCCCCGCCAGGTGACCAACATCCTCTCCGGCGCCCGCCCCAAGCTCTACGGCGACGGGCTGAACGTGCGCGACTGGATCCACACCGAGGACCACTCGAGCGCCGTGTGGGCCATCCTCACGCGCGGGCGGGCGGGCGAGACCTACCTGATCGGCGCCGACGGCGAGAGGAGCAACCGCGAGGTGCTCTCCGCCATCCTGGAGGCCATGGACCGGCCGGCCGACGGCTTCGACTGGGTGCGCGACCGCCCCGGCCACGACCGCCGCTACGCCATCGACTCGGCCAAGCTGAGGCGCGAGCTGGGCTGGAGGCCCCTGCACACCGACTTCGCCGAGGGCCTGGCGGACACCATCGCGTGGTACAGGGACAACCCGCAGTGGTGGCAGGGCGCCAAGGAGGCCACCGAGGCCAAGTACGCCGCCCAGGGGCAGTAGGGCGGTAGGCGGCGCATGAAGGGGTCGGGCGCTTTGAGAGTGCGGTGGCACAGGCTGGCCGATGTCCAGCCCGAGTACCTGTTTCTGCTGTTCGCCATCCCCTTCGCATTGGTCTTCATCCTGATGCTTCCACCGGGGGCCGGCATGGATGAGGCGAACCATATCTCCCGTACGAACCAATTGGCTGCCGGGCAGCTGACCTCCTATCCGGTTGGGGTTGCCGAGGGGGAGCTTACCGGCGATAGCGCCGTGCTTTACGGGGGCTCTGTCGACAAGGGCCTCTACGAGGCCTCAGAGGAATGCGGGAACACCTTCCGCAATGCCTCCCGCTATTCCTTCCCCCCTTGGGGCTCGGAGTCCATGGGGATGGAGGAACGGCTGGGCCAGGGTTCTGTCGAAGCGGTTTTCTCGAACACAGCGGTGTATTCGCCCTTGGTCTATGCCCCTTATGTCGTGGGCTTCTGGATTGCGAATCTCTTCTCGCTCAACGTGTATTCCGCTGTCGTGCTCATGCGCTTGTGCGGCCTATTGGTGTATCTGGCGGCATTCTTCCTGGCAATCCGCTTCATCCCTTTGGGGAAATGGGCGGTGCTGTTCATCGGGCTCATCCCGCAGGTCCTCATAGGCTCCTGCTGCATCTCGGCCGACAATATGAGCAATTGCGCTGCCCTGTTCTTCATCGTGTGCTTCATGCTGCTGGTGCGCAGCGATGCCCAGCCATCCCGCCGCCAATGGGTCGTCCTGCTGGTCAGCTGCGTTGCCTTGGCACTGGTTAAGATGACCTATTTCCCCCTGGTCCTGCTCCTGTTCTTCGCCCCCATATGGAATAAATCGCTGCGCCATCGCCGGCAGATGCTCACCATAGGCGGTATCTTCGTTATCTCGGCATGCGTGTTCCTCGCCTGGTACCTGCTGATTCGCAATATCAATACCGGAGCGATGTGGGTCAGCTTCCTGGGGCGCACCATCGACCCCGAAAGCCAGAAGGCCGCTATCTTGGAGCGGCCGCTGCGGTTCCTCTATGTGCTGGGAACCTCTATCCTGAACCAGGGGTATTTCTCGTTCGGCATGTTCGGCCCCATCGATTATCGTCGCGATTACAACAGCTCGGGAACCTTCAGCGTGCTGCTGCTGGTGCTCGTACTCATCTATTTCGACCGGCGGGAGCATCCCGGCCCGGGGCTCTCGCGCCGGTCGGGGCTGTTCCTGCTGGTATCCTACGGCCTGTTCCTTATGGTGACCATCGCCATCTACCTTGCCCTGTACTTGCAGTTCAATGCTCCGGGATCATCGGTCATCGAGGGAGTGCAGAGCCGCTATTTCATCCCACTGCTGCCTTTGCTGGTGCTGCCGTTGGCGCTGCTGTCTTACAGGCTCCAGTTCCGAGGCGGGTCTGCGGCAGATGCCGCCAAGGCCAAGGGGCTGCGGAACGTGCGCTCGACGGTCTTCACCATGATTATCGTATTCCTCGCAATCCAAGAGCTCTTGGCGGTCAACGCCCTTGCCTATGCGCTGTACCTGTACTGATGCGGACCAACCTGAAAGGAAACGGCTAGCATGATCGAATCCGGCAATTTCACCTTCAGCGAAACCTCCATCCCCGGCGTCATCGTAGTGGACGCGAAGGCGTTCGGGGACGAGCGGGGCTATTTCATGGAGACCTACAAGCGCCCCGATTTCCTGGCCGGCGGCATCGATGCGGACTTCGTCCAGGACAACCAATCGTCTTCTGCCAAAGGGGTGCTGCGGGGCCTCCATTACCAGATCGAGCATCCCCAGGCCAAGCTGGTGCGCGTGATATCCGGTACCGTTTTCGATGTGGCGGTTGACCTACGTCCCGGCAGTCCCACTTTCGGTTCCTGGGAAGGGGTGGTGCTCTCGGCCGAGAACCGTCGGCAGTTCTTCATCCCGCGCGGGTTCGCCCATGGCTTCCTGGTGCTGAGCGACCATGCGGAATTCTGCTACAAATGCGATGATGTTTACCACCCGAATGACGAGGGTGGCTTCATGTGGAACGACCCGGCCTTCGCCATCGATTGGCCGCCGCTGGAGGGCGATAGCGCCTTCGATGCATCGAAGCTCGTGTTGAGCGAGAAGGACAAGTGCCACCCGCCCTTTGTCGGATAGGCGCCGCCCTTCTGCCTGCGGGGCGAAGCGGGCGCATCGTATTCTGCACGGATGCAGCTGAAAGGGGTTTGCGGATGGAAACGACGGTTTCGGATCTTTGCCGCGGGGCGGGGAAGGTGTATTTCCGCCTGACTGCGGCGGGCCTGGGCACGGGGGAGCGCCTGGGGTTCGCCGCCTTCTTGCGAGGCGGCGAAGAGGTGCCCCTGATGATGTTTCCCCTCGAAAGCGATTCGCTGATGGGGGCCGTTTCCGACCAGCGGGAATACCTCGGCGTGCTTCCCCTGGCCGATTGCGGGATCCGCCTTATCGCGTTCGCCTTCGACGGCGCGGGGGCGCCGCTGTGCGAGTCCTCCCATCTGATCACCCCGCTGGGAGCGCGGCTCAGCTCGTATGTGAATACCGCCCTGCATGGCAGCAGCCTGCAGCATGTGCGCAATGGCGAGGTCGAGCGCACCGAGGGGCGCATAATCTACGATTTCCTGCATCTGGCCGTCGTGGAGGACGAGGGAGGGCGCCATCGGTTCCTGCGGGGCGTTGCCCGCGTTCCGGCCTGCTGGAGCGATGACGCGCTGGACCTGCGCTTCCTCGATAGCCGACTGCACGAGGTGGGTTGGGATCCCTGCTGCTACCCGTTGCCCCAAGGGGAGGGGGATAGCAGGCGGCTTTGGGGCTTCTCGGTGATGCTGCCCGATGGCCTGAAAGGGCTCACGGTCTTCGCCATCGGCGGCGATGGGGCCATGAACCGGGGTTTCGCCTCGTTGGATGAGAATATGCTGAAGGCCCTGGAGCGCGAAGGCGCGTTCTTCAACCAGCCGCCCGGCTATGTGGAATCGCTCTCATCCTGGTGGCGGGCCCGTTATTGCAATCGGACGGAACTGCAGCGGCAGCGCGAGACCTCCTTTGCCGAGATGCCCGTCTTCAGCATCGTGGTTCCCCTTTACAAGACCCCGATTCCCCTTTTCCAGGAGATGCTCCGATCCGTCCAAGACCAAACCTATGGCCGCTGGGAACTGCTATTGGTCAATGCGAGCCCCGAAGACGGGGAGCTGGCCCGGGCGGTGGCCCAGGCGGCTGAGGCCGACAACCGCATCGTGGTGGTGGAATTGGAGGAGAACCGCGGCATAACCCTGAACACCAACGAGGGCATCAAACGGGCCACCGGCGATTTCATCGCCTTCTTCGATCACGATGACGTGTTGGCGCCGGGGCTGCTGTTCGCCTATGCCCAAACAGTGAACGAGCATCCCGATACCGACCTTCTGTACTGCGATGAGATCAAGCTCACCATGGGGGGTGTTCTGACGGAACCCAACTTCAAGCCTGATTTCTCGTGGGATATGCTGCGTAACAACAACTATATTTGCCACATGCTGACCGTCCGCGCATCGCTTCTGCGCACGCTGCCCTTGCAGGGAAGCGAGTTCGACGGGGCTCAGGACCACAACCTCACCCTGATGGTTGCGGAAGCGGGGCGCCGCATGCACCATGTGCCCGAAGCCCTGTACCTATGGCGCAAGGCGCCGGGTTCGACGGCCGGGAATCCGGAATCGAAGCGGTATGCCGCAGAGGCCGGCAAGCGGGCCGTGCGGGTCCATCTGCAGCGTTTGGGGGTGAAGGCCCAGGTGGACGATGACATCAGCCCCTTCACCTACCGCGTAGTCTACGAGGTTGCCGAAAATCCCCTGGTGTCGCTTGTGACTGTGGCCGATGGACGCGATTCGCTGGAGCGGTGCGTCCGCTCGTTTCTGCAGGTGTCGGCCTACGATGCGAAAGAGGCGGTCGTCGTTGCCGATGGGCGCAGGAGTCCCGCCGAGATGGATCGCCTGCGGCGTTTGGCCGAATCGGACAGCCGGGTGCGCTTGGTCTGCCCCGCTGAGCCCTTTAAGAGCAGCGCTGCGGCTTGGAACAGGGGGGCGGCGGAGGCGGCCGGCGGCTATCTGCTGTTCGCCGATAATGCATTGGAGGCGGTAGAGCCGGCATGGCTCGAGGAGCTTCTGGGCATCTGCCAGCAGAAGGGGGTGGGAGCGGTCGCCCCGTTGGCCGTTCATCCCGATGGCTCGTTCTGCGATGCGGGCATGACGGTGTCGGAGGAAGGCCCCGTACCCGTCAACCACGGGCTTTCCCGGGGGTTCCGCCGTTGGCTTTGCCGGCGCAATTGGCAAGCGCTTTCCGGGACCTGCCTGATGACCCCTGCCGAGGCGCTGCGCGGGGCAGGCGGCTTCGATGAGGGTTTCGCAGGCGAGGGCTTCGTCTTCGACTATTGCTTGAAACTCTGCGAAGCCGGCTATCGTCTGGTCTCTGCGCCCGATATAGAAGTGCTCCATTATGCATTGCCGACCTTCCGGAGCGAAGCTGCGGCGGACCGCATGGCGGCCATTGCCGACCGCAGCCTTATGCTGACCCGCTGGGGCAAGGTGCTGGGTGCGCGCGATCCCTTCTACAACGACAGACTTTTCCGGCGCGGGCCCGCCGATGCCTTCTTCCATCTGGATACCGGCCCCCTTGTACGCGGTTAGGCTGCGAAGGCACGTCAGGAGGAAAGCATGCGCGATTACTATACCTATCCCGATAACGGCTCCGCTGCCTCCGATCGGCCCCGGCATATAGCGGTTGTCACCCAAGGGGTGAAGCTGGGCGACGAGACCCGCGGCTACACCCGTTTTCGTTTCATAGCCCAGGCCCTGGCCCAGGCGGGATTCAAGGTTGACCTCATCACCTCTACCTTCCAGCATTGGGATAAGGCCCAGCGCGATATCACCCGGGCCTGCTACGAGGGGCATCCCTACCGCATCCGCTTCATCTACGAGCCGGGATACCGCAGAAACCTGGACCCGGGGCGTATCCGCAGCCACCGGGTGCTGGCCCGCAACCTGCGAGCCTATCTCGAGAGCCGTTTCGCCGACCATGCCCGGGCCTACGATTTGATCTATTCCGAGATCCCCCCTAACGACATGGCTTTGGTTTGCGCCGAGGTTGCCGACCGCCACGGTATTCCCTATGTGGCCGACGTGAACGACCTGTGGCCCGAAGCCATGCGCATGGCGGTGGATGTGCCGGTGCTCAGCGATATCGCCTTCGCCCCGTTCGCCCGGGATGCGCGGAAGGTCTACAACCTTATGACGGCGGCCGTGGGAACATCCGATGAGTATGCCGCCCGCCCGGCCGCCGACCGCAGCGCCCCCTACGAGCGCCGCACCGTATACGTGGGCAACCAGCTGTCGGTCTTCGATGAGGGGGCCCGTACCTGCGCGCCCCTGGCGGCGAAGCC
Source organism: uncultured Eggerthellaceae bacterium (assembly GCA_947564425.1). Classification (GTDB taxonomy): domain Bacteria; phylum Actinomycetota; class Coriobacteriia; order Coriobacteriales; family Eggerthellaceae; genus UBA9715. The sequence continues at coordinate 26,379 of CANOBU010000011.1, read as the reverse complement.
CGAAGGGGAGTTCTGGGTCGCCTACGCCGGCACCCTGGGGGCCAGCTACGATATCGCGACCTTGATTCGCGCCGCGGTGACGGCCGCTGCCGAAGACGGCCGCATACGCGTGAAGCTGCTGGGCGATGGCCCCGATCGTGCCGCCCTGGAAGAGCTCGCGGCGTCTCTGGGCGCACCGGTCGATTTCGTCGGTTATGCGCCTTACGACCTCATGGCGGCTTACCTATGCGCTTCGGATGTCACGGTGAACTCGCTGGTGGCCGATGCGGCCCAGAGCATCGTGACGAAGATCGGCGACTACCTGGCGGCGGGCATTCCGCTTATCAATACCGGCTCGAGTCCGGAGTTCAGGGCCAAGGTCGAGGCGGATGGCTTCGGCGTGAACGTGCCGGCCGGAAACCCCGATGCCCTGGCCCGTGCCATCTTGGCCCTGGCATCCGACCCCGCCCGTTGCCGGGCCATGGGAGCTGCCGGCCGCCGCATCGCCGAAGAGCAGTTCGACCAAGAGCATTCCTATGGGGTTATCGTGGACCTCATCCGCGACCTCGTCGATTAGCAAGGAGAAGCGATGCTGTCATTCTCGCCCCCCGACATAACCCAAGCCGAGATAGACGAGGTGGTGGATACCCTGCAGAGCGGCTGGATCACCACCGGTCCCAAGGCCAAGCGTTTGGAGGCGCAGCTGGCCGATTTCTGCGGCACGCCGCGGGTGGCCTGCCTGTCGTCGGCAACGGCGGCTTTGGAATGCGCCTTGCGGCTGCTGGGTATAGGCCCCGGCGATGAGGTCATCACGTCCGCCTATACCTATACGGCCTCGGCTTCGCCTATCTGCCATGTGGGGGCAACGCCGGTGCTGGTCGATATAGCGCCGGGCTCTTACGAGATGGATGCCGATGCCCTTGCCGCAGCCATAACCGATCGCACGCGGGCCGTCATCCCGGTGGATATCGCCGGCCGCATGGTCGACTACGACCTGCTGCGCGCGACCTTGGAGGGAGCGGCCCCGCAATGGCGCCCCGCGAACGAATGCCAGGAGGCCATCGGGCATCTGCCCGTGGTGGCCGATGGCGCCCACTCCCTGGGGGCTGTCCGCCGCGGGTTGCGGTCGGGCCAGGCGGCGGACCTCACCACGTTCTCGTTCCATGCCGTGAAGAACTTCACCACCGCCGAGGGCGGCGCCCTTACCTGGCGCGGGGGCATGCTCGACGACGATGACGCCTACCGGCGCCTGATGCTGATGTCGCTGCATGGCCAGACGAAGGACGCCCTGGCCAAGGATAAGGGCGGCTCGTGGGAATACGACATCGCCTTCCCGGGTTGGAAATGCAATATGACCGATATCCAGGCGGCTTTGGGATTGGCCCAGTTGGGGCGTTATCCGGGACTGCTGGAGCGGCGGCATCGCATCATCGGCATGTATGCCGAGGCCCTTGCCGATGCGGGCGTGACGATGCTGCAGCATGCCGCAGGCGACCCGGCGGGGGAGGGTTTCCGCAGCAGCGGGCATCTGCTGATAGCGAACCTCGACAACCGCAGCCGCGCCTTCCGTGACGAGCTCATCGACCGTCTGGCTGCCGCCGGCGTGCCCACCAATGTGCATTACAAGCCGCTGCCCCTGCTGAGCGCCTATCGGGACCTCGGTTTCAGCGCTGCTGATTTCCCCGAGTCGGTCGCCCGGTTCGAAGACGAGATAACCCTGCCCCTGCATACGCTTCTGACCGATGAGGATGTATGCTTCATCGCAGAGGAATTCTGCCGCCAGAAGCGCCAGATGGAAGCGGAGGGGTTGCGATGATGGACGCTGCCGTATTCGCCCAGCAGCAGGCCGTGAAGGCCATAAGGCGGGCCTGGGGGCCCAAGGCTGCACGGGTGGCGAAGCGCATCGAGAGGCTGGCCGCCCGCCAAGGGGGCGCTACGGTGCGCGAGAACTACGAGCTTCTGGCCAAACGGTCTATGGGGATAGCCCTGGCTGCCGCTGCGGGAATCGCAGTGGGGGCCGTTGCAGGCGGCATCGCCATCAGCCGGGCTGTGGCTGCCCGCTCGGCCGGGCGGATTGGGAAGGGTCGCGTGGCGGACGGGGATGCCGAAGGCGGCGATGCGCTCGGCGAGAGCCCCGCTGCGCCCTTGCCGGATAGCTTCTACCGCCGCCATGGCAAGCGGATGTGGGATGTGGTCCTGGGAACCCTGGCGCTGCCCATCGTGGGTGCGGTTATCGCCGGCTGCGGCGTTGCCATCCGCTTGGAGGATGGGGGCCCGGTGTTCTATAACGCCCCGCGCATCGGCAAGGACGGCCGTCCCTTCATCATGTACAAGCTGCGTTCCATGAAGGTGGATGCGCCCGACCTGGTGATGGACGACGGCTCGACCTACAACGGCGCCGACGACCCGCGCATGACCCGGGTGGGGGCTTTCATGCGCAAGACCAGCCTTGACGAGATGCCCCAGTTCCTGAATGTGCTGAAAGGCGATATGAGCGTGGTGGGCCCGCGGCCCGATCTGGCCCGCGAGGTAGAGCTCTACCGGGGCGAGGAGCCCTTGAAGCTGGCGGTGCGCCCCGGCATCACCGGCTATGCGGCGGTGTACGGGCGCAATGCGCTGCCCTGGCACGACCGCCTGGCCCTGGATGTCGACTACGTCAGGAACCTCAGTTTCCCCCTGGATGCGAAGGTGTTCCTGAAGACGTTTTTCACGGTGTTCAACCAAGAGGGCATCTATGTGCAGGATGGAGAGGGGACCGCAAAGGAGGCCCTCGATGAGTGAGGGGGCCGCTGCTTGCGAGGTCCTGATGGAGTCGGCTCGGCCGCAGGCTCCTTTCGTTTCCGTGGTCATGCGCACACAGGGGCTGCGCATGGCGGCTATGGATACCGCCCTGGATTCGCTGGAGGCCCAGACCGATGGCGATTTCGAATTGATGGTGGTCGCCCATAACGCCGAGCCCTCTGCCTTGGATGCGGTGCGGGAGCTCTTGGGGCGCCACGGGGGCCTGGCCGGGCGCGTATCGCTTCTGGCAGTGGAGGGTGGTTCGCGCTCGCGGCCTTTGAATGCGGGGTTCTCCCATGCCCGGGGCGAATATGTCCTCATCTTCGACGATGATGACCTTCTAAGGCCGAATTGGATGGCCGGTACCCGGGCGGCGGCGCTCGAGAACCCCGGGCGGGTGATCTACAGCTTCGTGCAGACCCAGGAATGGGATCTGGGGGAGGAAGGCGAAGGACCCCATCCCGTATCGGGCTTCAGCAACACCTATTGCCGTACGTTCGATATAGCCGACCTCATACGGGATAATCGATGCCCGACGTTGGGGCTGGCCTATCCCCGGCGCCCCCTGCTCGAGGCGGGCCTCGCTTTCGACGAGGAGATGGACGCCAACGAGGATTGGGATTACCTGCTGCAAGCGGTCCTGCGATGCGGTTTGGCTATAAACCCCGAGCCTACGAGCATCTACCGCATGTGGCGCACGGGTCCCAACAGCCGCCGGCAATACCAGAGGGAGTTCTGGGTGGCCTGCCGCGATAGGCTGTGGGGAAAGCTCGATGCCCAGCCGATCAGCCTGTCCGCCGGCTCCCTCAACCACCTGCTGGGAGGGGGTCGCCTGCGACCCGTCCGCCCGGGCGATTCTAAGCTGTACATCGATGCTGGCGAGGGTTTCGACGAGGAGACCATGCTCTTCGAGCCGGAGGTGAACCATGCGGGCGATGTCGACGAGCTGGTTTATCACGACGTAGGGGGACCGGGGACAGTCGTTCGTGCTTTGCGCCTGGACCCTATCGATTATGGCTCTATCATGGTCGAGGGATTCCATGCCTGGGCGGAATTCGCCGATGGGCGCCATTGGGAAGCCGGTATATCCCAGGTGCAGACCAACGGCTTCGTGTTGGAGGACGGCAGCTGCGCTTTCCCGAAAAGCGATCCTATGATCGTGCTTCAGCTGGACGAGCCCGGCGCCATCGTCGTCCTGCGGATTAAATATCGGTTACGGAACGGCATCGATGACGAGATAATGGATAGGATATTTGCAAAGCTGGAGGCCCCTGCGGAGCCTTCCGGCGCATTGAAGGGCGCCTATAGGCGCCTGAAGGGCATCTTCTCGTGACAGGAGCATTATGAACCCCGAGCTTGATTTCGTTCTGAAGACCATCGAGGGCCGCGATGTGCATTTCGTGCGCCTGTGGTTCACCGATGTGCTGGGCGCCATGAAGTCCTTCGCGGTGTCGCCGAGCGAGATCGAGGATGCCTGCACCGACGGTATGGGCTTCGACGGCAGCTGCGTGTCGGGTTTCAATCCCGTCTTCGAATCGGACATGCTGGCCTTCCCGGACCTTTCCACGTTCCAGGTGCTCCCCTGGCGCCCCTCCCAAGATGCCGTGGCCCGCATGTTCTGCGATATCCGCACTCCCGATGGCGCTGCTTTCGACGGCGACCCGCGCCAGGTGCTGCGCCGCATGGTGGACAAGGCGGCGGAAGCAGGCTATGTGTTCAACGTAGGCCCCGAGCTGGAGTACTACTACTTCAAGGACGCCCGGGCCCCCGAAGTGCTCGACCGGGGAGGCTATTTCGACCTGACCAGCCTCGATTATGCCTCCGACCTGCGGCGCGACACGGTGCTCGCCCTGGAGAAGATGGGCATTCCCATCGAGTACTCCCATCACGAGAGCGGGCCCTCCCAGCACGAGATAGACCTGCGCTATACCGATGCGCTTTCCATGGCGGATGCCGTGATGACGTACAAGCTGGTGGTGAAGGAGATAGCCCTGAAGCACGGGGTGCATGCGTCGTTCATGCCCAAGCCGCTCTCCGATGCTCCGGGCAACGGCATGCACGTGCATCAGAGCCTGGTGGATTTCGAGGGCAACAACCTCTTCTACGATAGCCGCGACCCTTCCGGCTGCAACCTTTCCGAAACGGCCAAGCACTACATCGCTGGCCTGCTGAAGTATGCGCCGGAGTTCTGCCTCATCACGAATCAGAACGTGAATTCGTATAAGCGCCTGGTCGACCAGCGCGAGGTGGGGTCCTGCATATCCTGGGGGCATGGCAACCGCTCCACCTTGGTGCGGGTGCCCGGCTACCGCCCCCATCGTCCCGATGCCTGCCGGGTGGAGCTGCGCAGCCCCGATCCGGCGGCCAATCCCTATCTGGCCTTCGCCGTCATGCTGGCGGCCGGCTTGGCCGGCATCGAGGAGGGGCTCCCGCTGCCGGATCCCATCGAGGACCGCAACTTCTTCGCCTGCACCCGCGAAGGTGCCCGCGAGGGGGGCTGCGAGCTGCTCCCCTTCAATCTGGGCGAGGCGGTGGACCGCTTCGAGGCGTCGAATTTGATGAAGCGCACCCTGGGCGAGCATATCCATTCGTATCTGGTGCGCACGAAGCGGGCCGAGTGGATGGATTACCTGCGCCATGTCAGCCAATGGGAACTCGACCATTACCTGGCGGTGCTCTGATGGGCAAGCATATCGTCTTCATAGCCGACAGCCTCGACAATGCGTATAAGTTCCAGCAGGTGCTGAGCGATTTCGATGTGGATATATCCGCGGGTTCCACCCTGCAGGTGGGCAAGCTGCTGGGCGAGGGGTCGCGGTTCGACCTCATAATCTTCGAGGCGCGCGGTGCGGCCCTCGGCCAATTGGGCGCCATCGAGTCCAAGGCCGATGAAACGGGAAGCCCCCTTCTGCTCATAGCAGATGCCGACCAGGCGGGGGCGCTGCAGTTCCCCTCCGGGGCGCCCAGCGACTTCGTCGTGCACGGGGCCTCGCCCGATGAGTGCGCCGCCCGGGTGCGCCGCCTGCTCAACGATAAGGTCCAGGGCGAGGGGTCGGAGGTCATCGTCATCGATAACATGGTGATTAACCTGGCGACCTACCAGGTGACGGTGGGGGATGCTCCCATCGACCTCACGTATCTGGAGTATGCGCTGCTGTCATTCTTGGTGCGCCACTGCGGCCATACCTTCTCGCGGGATGCCCTGCTGCAGCACGTGTGGGGCTTCGATTACTACGGCGGCTCGCGCACGGTGGATGTGCACGTGCGGCGCATCCGCTCGAAACTGGGTCCCGAGCTGGCCCAGCGGCTCGAGACCGTACGCGGGGTGGGGTATCTTTGGAACTCGTAACCGGGCGGGTGGACCTGTCCGCGCCGAGGGCGGGAGGCCTGCGCTTTCACTCCTCGCTTCGCTGCGGGGGTTGAAAGCTCCGGCCTCCCGCCCTCGGCGCTGCGGAGCCCGGAGCGCTCGCTTCGCTCGCGCTCAAGGGAGGGGCGGTTTCGGGTTGTTGGGTGGAAGCGGTTGGTGCGGCGGGGGTAGGTTTGCCGGGCTGCTAGAATGGAGTCTGAAAACCACGGACTCGGAAGCAGGTTCCTATGACCAAGCGCATTGCGGTGATCGACGGCAATTCCCTGATGCATCGGGCTTACCATGCGGTGCCGCCCACCATGAACGCCCCCGACGGCACGCCCACCAATGCGGTGTTCGGGTTCTGCTCGATGCTGTTCAAGTTCATCGAGATGGAATCTCCCGACGGCATCGTATGCGCTTTCGACCAGGGAAAGCCCGAATTCCGCATAAAGGCCCTGGAACAGTACAAGGCCCAGCGGCCCCCCATGGACGACGAGCTGCACGTGCAGTTCCCCTTGATCGAGAGCCTGTTGGAGGCCATGAACATCCCCGTGGTGAAAGTCCCCGGCTGGGAGGGCGACGATATATTGGGCACCGTGGCCGCCCGCGACGAGGCCCTGGGCTACGAGACGCTGCTGGTGTCCGGCGACAAGGATATCAACCAGCTGGTCACCGATAAGACCCACGTGGTCACCACCAAGAAGGGCATCACCGATGTGGTGGTGTTCGACCCGGACAAGGTGGTCGAGAAATACGGCGTGACCCCTGCGCAGTTCCCGGATTACCTGGGGTTCATGGGGGATACCTCCGACAACATACCCGGTGTGCCGGGCATCGGGCCCAAATCCGCCCAGAAGCTGCTGGAGCGCTTCGGCACCATGGAAGGGGTCTACGAGAACCTGGACGAGCTGAAGGGCAAGCAGCTGGAGAACCTGCGCGATAACCGCGACCTGGCCTTCCTTTCGCGCCAGATAGCCACCATCGTGACCGATCTCGACTTCGAGCTGGACGTCGAGGCCGTGCAATGGCCCGATTTCGACCTGGCAGCCGTGGAAGAGGCCTTCGGGGCCCTGCGCTTCAACGCCCAGCTGGGCAAGCTGCTGAAGGTTGCGGGTATAGAGGAGGATATCCCCGCCGCGCCGGCGTTCCAGGTGCGCGAGGCGGTGACGGGGCCGGCGGCTGCGGCCCTGGCCGAGGAGCTGCTGGCCGATGGGGACCCCGTGGCCCTGGCTCTGGCCCGGCCCGACCAGGCCTCGCTCTTCGAACCGGAGGTGAACCTGGCCCTGGCCGCTTCCCAGGGTTGCGCGGTGCTGGCCGGCGAAGATGCTGTGGAGACCCTGGCTGCCATCGTGAAGGGCCATAGCTTCGCCGCCCATGATGTGAAGGCCCTCGTGCACGAGGTGTATCCGGTTGATTCCAGCATCCCTGCGGCTGTGACCCGCGAGGACCTTCTGGCCGCCGACGGATTCGATGTGGCCCTGGCCGCCTACGATGCCGATTCCTCAGCCGGCAAGTATCCCTTGGATGGCCTCATGGAGCGCTACTGCGGCGCATCGCTCCCCGAGACCGAGGATGCCGCCGCCCGAGCTTCCGTGGAGGCCCAAGCCGTCTTCGCCCTCACGGGGAAGCTGCGGGACCGCTTGGAGGCCGACGGCGTGGCCCCGGTCTATGATGATATCGACTATCCGCTGGTGCCGGTGCTGGCCATCATGGAGCGCAACGGCGCTCCCATCAACAGCGCGGCCCTGAAGGAGCTGGGTGCCTTCGCCGAGCAGGAGCTCGAGGGCTTGGAAGCGCGCATCTTCGCCCTGGCGGGGGAGGAGTTCAACATAGGTTCGCCGTCCCAACTGGGGCGCATCCTCTTCGAGGTGCTGGAGCTTCCCCATGGCAAGAAGAACCAGCGGGGCTATTCCACCGATGCCTCGGTGCTGAAGAAGCTGGCAGAGGTCCACGAGCTGCCGGCCCTGGTGCTGCAGTACCGCGAATTCGCCAAGATCAAGAACACCTACATCGACCAGCTGCCGGTAATCGCCGCACGTTACGGCGACGGCCGGGTGCACACCTCGTTCAACGAGACCGTCACAGCCACCGGGCGCCTGTCGTCGTCCGAGCCGAACCTGCAGAACATTCCCGTGCGCACGGATTTCGGCCGCCGCATCCGCGAGTGCTTCGGGGTGCTCGATGGCGAATCCGTGTTCGTCTCGGCGGACTATTCCCAGATAGAACTGCGGCTGCTGGCGCATCTTTCCGGCGACGAGCACTTGATTGCAGCTTTCAACTCCGGCGAGGATTTCCACGCCAACACCGCCGCCCGCGTGTTCGGCGTGGCGGTGGAAGACGTCACGCCGGCTATGCGCTCCCAGGCCAAGGCGGTGAACTTCGGCATCGTCTACGGCCAGCAGGCCTTCGGTCTGTCCCAATCGCTGGAGATACCCATGGCCGATGCCAAGGCCATGATCGACCGCTATTTCGAAGCCTATCCCGGCGTGCGGGCCTACCTGGATTCCACGGTGCAGGAGGCAGCGGCCAAGGGCTATGCCGAGACCATGTTCGGCCGGCGCCGCTATATCCCCGAGCTGAAGGCCAAGAACGCCGTGCAGCGGGGCTTCGGCGAGCGCACCGCCATGAACCACCCCATGCAGGGTTCGGCAGCGGACATCATAAAGATGGCCATGAACGATGTGATGCGTCGTTTGGTGGAAGGCGGTTTCCAGGCGAAGCTGCTGCTGCAGGTGCACGACGAGCTTGATTTCTCGGTGCCCAAGGCCGAGCTGGACGAGGTGAGTGCCCTGGTGAAGGACGCTATGGAGAACGCAGTGAGCCTGCAGGTGCCGCTGATCGCCGACATCGGCGTCGGCGACACCTGGGCGGCCGCGCATTAGGCGTCCGGCAGCGGTGCGAATGTGAAGATGCGCCGCTGGGCGCGGTTCTGCGTTGACCGCATCCCGGCGCACTGGTAAAGTATCAACTTGCGCCTTTAAGCGCCATGCACCGATGGCACGTCCTCACCCTTACGTTCCGTCGTGCGGGAATACCTGTTGCGAGCAAGGAGAACAAGTATGTATGCAGTAGTGAAAACGGGTGGCAAGCAGTACAAGGTGGCTCCCGGCGACGTTATCGCCGTGGAGAAGCTCCCGGCCGAGATCGGCGACACGGTGGAGCTGACGGCCATCTGCGTTGTCGACGGCGACAAGGTGGAGGCCAACCCCGAGAAGGCTGCTTCCACGAAGGTGACCGCCCAGGTCCTGGACCAGTTCAAGGATAAGAAGCAGCTGGTCTTCAAGTTCAAGAAGCGCAAGGGCTACAAGAAGCTGCAGGGCCATCGCCAGCAGCTGACCCGCCTGCGCATCACCGCCGTGGGCACCGACAAGTACAAGAAGAAGGCTGCTCCCAAGGCCGCCGACAAGAAGGCCGAGGCCAAGGAGGAGGCCCCCAAGGCAGCCGCGAAGAAGACCGCTGCCAAGGCCGAAACCAAGAAGGCCGATGAGAAGAAGCCTGCAGAGAAGAAGCCTGCCGCCAAGAAGGCCTCCGCGAAGAAGGCCGAGGCCGACAAGGCCGCTTCCGAGGAATAAGGAGGGGATAGAACATGGCACACAAGAAAGGTCTCGGTTCGTCCCGTAACGGCCGCGATTCCCACGCGCAGCGACTGGGCGTGAAGAAGTTCGCCGGCGAGTACGTGAAGGCCGGCAATATCCTGGTCCGCCAGCGCGGCACGAAGTTCCACCCCGGCGAGAATGTGGGCCGCGGCAAGGACGACACCCTGTTCGCCAAGTGCGACGGGCACCTGGTGTTCACCCGCGGCGAGAAGCGCCGCATCCATGTGCGTCCGCTGGAGGAGAACTAGCCCCTCCGGTTACGTAACGAAAGCGTGAATGCAAGGGCTGCGCCTGCGGGTGCAGCCCTTGTTTTCGTAGGGCTGGGGTAGAATGGAGCATCATGTTCATCGATAAGGTAAACATCCATGTGAAGGGCGGCGATGGCGGAGCCGGGTGCATGTCGTTCCGCCGCGAGGCCCATGTGCCCAAGGGCGGCCCCGACGGCGGCGACGGCGGCGATGGCGGCAGCGTCATCGTGCGGGCCGATGCCGGGGTGTCCTCGCTTATCGATTACCGCTTCAAGCACCACTTCAAGGCCCAGCGCGGCACCCATGGCAAGGGCAGCCGCATGCACGGCGCGCGGGGCGAGGACCTTATACTGAAGGTGCCCGTGGGCACCGTGGTGCGCTTCTACGACGAGGAATCGAAGGAGGCCGGCGAGCTGATAGCCGACCTCACCCACGACGGCGAGTCGGTGGTGGTGATGGCCGGCGGCAAGGGCGGCCGGGGCAACACCCATTTCGTCACCTCCACGCGGCGCGCCCCCGCCTTCGCCGAACTGGGCGAGCCGGCGCTGGAAGGCTGGATACAGCTCGAGATGAAGCTGATGGCCGATGCGGCCCTGGTGGGCATGCCCTCGGCGGGGAAGTCCTCGCTCATCGCCAAGATAAGCGCCGTGCGGCCCAAGATAGCCGACTACCCCTTCACCACCCTGGTGCCCAACCTGGGCGTGGCCCTGACCTCCGACGACTACAGCTTCGTGGTGGCGGACATACCGGGGCTCATCGAAGGCGCCCACGAGGGGCGCGGGCTGGGCCATGAGTTCCTGCGGCATATCGAGCGCACCGCCCTCATCGTGCACATCGTGGATCTGACCGGCGATTGGGAGGGCCGCGACCCCCTGCAGGATTACGAGGTCATAAACAGCGAGCTGGCCCTGTATGCCGACGAGCTGGCTGCACGGCCCCGCATCGTGGTGGCCAACAAGATAGACGTGCCCGGCACCGAGGAGGTCTGCGAGAAGCTGGCCCAGCGGGTTCGCGAGGATTCCATCGCCGCTGCCGGCGGCAACGAGTTCGCCCCCAGCCCCATCGATCCCAAGCTCTACCGCATAAGCGCCCTGACGGGCCAGGGGGTGGATGCCCTGAAGAACGCCATCGGCACCAAGGTGCGCGAATTGCGCGAGGCCGCCCGCGAGCAGGAGCGCAGCACGCCCCGGTACGACCAGGTGTGGGAGCTGCGCCGCGATGCCCGCGATGCCGCCTTCGAGGTGCACAGGCTCTCCGATGGCGTCTTCCGCGTGGAGGGCCCGCGGGTGGAGCGCCTGGTGGTGCAGACCGATTGGGAGAACGAGGAGGCCATCGCCTATATGCAGCACCGCATGAAGCGCATGGGCGTGGACAAGGCCTTGGAGAAGGCCGGTGCCCGCGACGGCGACGAGGTGCGCATCCTGGGGTTCGCCTTCGATTTCGAATCGGCTCTGATGGCCGATGATATGTTTGCCGAGCTGGAAGACTAGAGGAAGGACCCCATGCCCCGTTTGGTTGTGAAGATAGGCTCCTCCACCCTGACCACCGAGGACGGCCGTATCGACCATCGGTACCTGGAGGACCTGGCGAAGCAGGTAGAGCAGGTGAGGGCTGCCGGATGGCAGGTGGTCATCGTGTCGTCGGGAGCCATCGCCTGCGGTTTGGAGCGCCTGGGGCTGTCGGGGCGCCGGCCCGACGATATGCCCACGCTGCAGGCGGCGGCCAGCATAGGCCAGGGCCTCTTCGCGGCGGCTTACGGCGATGCCTTCGCGAAGTGCGGCATGCTGACCTCGGTGGTGCTGCTGACGCGCCGCGATACGGCCGACCGCACGGCCTACCTGCATGCGCGCGATACGCTGGAGCGGCTGCTGGAATTGGGGGCCGTGCCCATCGTGAACGAGAACGACACCGTGTCGGTGGAGCAGATACGCTTCGGCGACAACGATACCCTGAGCGCCTTGGTGGCCTGCCTTATCGGGGCGGACCTCTCTATCATCCTGTCGGATGTGGAGGGGCTCTTCGACGGCAATCCGGCGCTTGACCCTGCTGCCCGGCTGATCCCGGTGGTGGACGGTATAGGCCAGGACATCCTGTCGGTGGCGGGCGATGCCGGCTCGCCGGTGGGATCCGGCGGCATGGTGACCAAGGTGAAGGCCGCCCGCGTGCTGGGGGTGGCGGGCATACCCCTGGTGGTGTGCTCGGGACGTCGGCCCGGGGTCATCGCCGATGCAGCCGCGGGGGAGTCCGTGGGAACCCTGTTCAAGGCCAGTCACGGCCGCCATGATATATCGCCGCGGAAGCTGTGGATAGCCCTGGGCGATACGGCCCGCGGTGCGCTGATCGCCGATGAGGGGGCGAAACAGGCCCTGCAGGAGCGCGGCGGATCGCTGCTGGCGGTGGGCGTGGCCGCCGTGGAAGGCGACTTCGCGCCCGGCGACATAGTGGATATCAAGGACGGCAGCGGCTTTCTGTTCGCGCGGGGCCGCGTGGCCGCCGGCCGCGACGAGGTGGAGCTGGCCCTGGGGCGTTCCCAGCAGGAGCTGCAGCGCAACCGCCTGCTGGCCGAGATGGCCGAGAAGCCGTTGGTGCACAGGGACGATCTGGTTATCTTCGATTAGGGCTGCAAGGCCATCTGGCAAGGAGGAGCAATGGGAGAGGCACGGGAGAAGGCGCTGGCGGCACGCGAGGCGGCCACGGCGCTGGCATTGGCCGATACCGCACAGCGCGACGATGCCCTCAGGGCCATGGCCCGGGCCCTGCGCGACCACGCGGATGCCATCGTGGAGGCCAACGGGCTGGATATGGCCGCGGCGCGCAAGGGGGGCACGAAGGAATCGCTTTTGGACCGCTTGGCTTTGGACGCCGGGCGCGTGGACGCCATGGCGGATGCCCTGGTGGCCCTGACGGAGCTGCCCGACCCCCTGAACCGGGTGCAGTTGGAGCGCGACCTGCCCAACGGCCTGCATCTGAAGCGGGTGAGCGTGCCTTTGGGCGTGGTGGCCGTGGTGTACGAGGCCCGGCCCAATGTGACAGCCGATGCGGCGGGCATCTGCCTGAAGGCGGGCAATGCGGTGGTGCTGCGCGGCGGCTCTATGGCACGTCATTCCAACAAGGCCATCGTGGGCATATTGCAGGATGCCGCGGCAGCGGCGGGGCTGCCCGTCGGATGCATCCAGGGCATCGAATCGACCGACCGGTCCGAAACCGACGAGCTGATGGGGCTCCATGGCATCGTGGATGTGCTGGTGCCCCGGGGCGGTGCGGGCCTTATCCAGCATTGCGTCGAATGCGCGAAGGTGCCCGTCATCGAGACGGGTACCGGCAATTGCCATGTGTACGTGCATGGCTCGGCCGACCTCGAACGGGCCCTGGATATCGTGCTGAATGCCAAATGCCGCCGCTACGGGGTGTGCAATGCGGCCGAGACCCTGCTGGTCGATGCGCGGGTGGCCGATGCATTCCTGCCCCGTGCCCTGGAAGCGCTGAGCCAGCGCGGGGTGGTCCTGCATACCGATGAATACGCTTCGGATATCGCCGCGGCAGCAGGGGTGCCCTTCGCCTTGGCCACGGTGCAGGATTGGGAGACGGAGTACCTGGCCCCCGAGATAGCCGTCCGGGTGGTTTCGGATCTGCATCAGGCCATCGGCCACATCAACCGCTATTCCACGAAGCACTCCGAGGCCATCGTGGCCACCGACCAGGCTGCCATCGATGATTTCTGCGCCCAGGTGGATGCGGCGGCGGTCTATGTGAACACCTCCACGGCGTTCACCGACGGCGGCGAGTTCGGCTTGGGGGCCGAGATAGGCATCTCCACGCAGAAGCTGCATGTGCGGGGCCCCTTCGCCCTGGAGGCATTGACCACCTACAAGTACATCGTGGCCAGCGACGGGGCGGTGCGACCCTAGATGGCGGCAGGAAAGCTCTCGCTTCGGGGCCGCTTCGACGACCTGGGCGTCGATGGCCGGCCGGCCCGCCTGGGCATCATGGGCGGCACCTTCGACCCCATCCACATAGGGCATCTGCGCATAGCCGAGGAGGTGCGCGAGGCCCTGGGGCTCGACGGCGTGCTGTTCGTGCCGGCCGGGGTGCCGGTCTTCAAGAAGGACCAGCCGGTGGCCGATGGCATGATGCGCCTGCAGGAGGTGTCCTGCGCCCTGGCCGGAAACCCCTTCTTCGATGCGAGCCCGCTGGAGGTGCAGCGCGAAGGGGATACCTACACCATCGACACCTTGCGGGAGCTGCGGGGGCTTTGGCCTGAAAACGTGGAGCTCGTGTTCATCGTCGGCGCCGATGCCGCTGAGAGCATGGGGCTATGGCGCGAGGCCGACCATCTGACCGATTACGCCTCGGTGGCTGTGGCCACCGGCCGCCCCGATTCCGAAGGCGAGGGGCGCCTGCGGGAGTCGCTGGCCATGCTCGATCCCGGCCGGCTGCATTTCGTGTCCGTGAGCTCCCTGGAGGTTTCCTCGGGGGATATCCGCGAGCGTTTGCAGCAGGGTCGGTCGGTGCGCTACCTGACGCCGGTGGGCGCCGGCTCCGCGCGCATGGCGACGGGGCCCGATGATTGGCGGGGTGCTCCCGAACAGGACGATGGCCACGCGCTTTCCGATGAATTCCTCGCCGAGCGCCGGGCCGAGCTGCAGCAGCGGGTGAGGCCCAAGCGCTTCCGGCACAGCCTGGATGTATCTGCCACCGCCGAGCAGCTGGCGCGGATCTACGGCGTGGACCCGCGGAAAGCGCGCCTGGCCGGGCTGCTGCACGATTGGGATAAGGGCCTCGACGACGAGGGCGCCCGGGCCCGGGTGCGCGAGCTTGGCATGGAGGGCCAGCTGGACCCCGTGGTGGTGGAGGATCTGCCCCAGGTGCTCCATGGCCATACGGCGGCCCGGGCCCTGGCCCGGGAGTTCCCCCAGATTCCCAACGATGTGCTGCAGGCCATCGACCGCCATACCGTGGGGGCGGTGGATATGAGCCCTTTGGACATGGTGCTGAATGTGGCCGATGCCATCGAGCCGGGACGGCAGTTCGGAGAGCTGGACGAGCTGCGCGCGGCCGTGGGCGAGGTGGGTCTGGAAGAGCTGTTCTTCAAGGTGTATGCGCATTGGGCCTCGCTCCTGATGAGGAGGGGGCGCACCGTGCATCCCGATACCATCCACATATTCAACAGCTACGCGAAGCGCCTGAAGGGCGGAAAGACGAAGAAAGGAAAGAAGAACCGATGACCGAGAAGAAGCAGCCGACGGGCACGCCGCGGGATTGGGCCATCATTGCGGCCCGGGCGGCCGATGAGAAGAAGGCCACGGATATCGTGGTGCAGCAGGTAGGCGAGCTGATGGGCGAGACGGAGTATTTCGTCATCGTGACGGCAGCGAATAACCGCCAGGTGGCGGCTATCATCGATGAGATAGAGGAGCAGGAGCGCAAGCAGGCCGCGTTGAAGCCCCTGCATAGGGAGGAGACCCGCGACGGCTCCTGGGAACTTCTGGATTACGGCTCGATGATCGTGCATGTGTTCCAGCCCGAGACCCGCGAGTTCTATCGCCTGGAGGCTCTGTGGAACGATGCACCCATCATGGACCTGGCCGCCGAGGCGGGTATCGAGGGGGCGGTGTATTCCGACCGCATCGCCGCGTTGCTGGAAGGGGCTGCGGGCGATGCCGCCCTGGAGGAGAACCGCCGTTCGGCCCCGGAGGGAGACTAGCCCCGTTTCGGGAGCCTGACAGTATTCTGACACGGATTACCCCATATATTACAATAATTATCCGAAGGTATTAATTTCCTTCCTCTTAATCTATAATGGCTGAACCTTGATCGGGGCGCGATCCGCGGAAAGGTTCGCGCAATGGCAATGAGTTTCATCGACCGGGCCGCTTGCAATGGCAAGCGGCCGGCATCCCTGGCCGGCCTCACCGGTTTCGAGCGGCCCCACCTTCTGGGGCGCTTGGCCAAGGAGCGGGGCGTGGCCCGCTTCATCGTAGCGCCCGACGGCTATGGGAAGACCACCTTGGCCGCCGGCTATGCCGAAACCATGTTCGGTTGGGGCCACACCTTCTGGATAGGGGCCCAGAGCCCCTGTTTCATCCGCGACCTGGATGCCGGCACCATCGCGGCGGATTGCCTTGCTGCGGACAGGGGAGCGGCCCTGGTGGTTATCGACCAGCTTCCCGTCTTGGATTCCCAGCGGATGCAGCGGCTCTCCCATGAGATAGACCTGCTCTTGGAGGCCGATTGCGAGGTGGTGGTGACCTGCGTGCCTTCGGCCGATGCGGGTTCGGCGCAGCACGATAGGGTACGGCTGGGAGCGGCGGATCTGCTGCTGCAGGATGACGAGCTCGATGCGAGCCGCACCGCCGCCGAATGCGATCTGCAGCCGGCGCCCGAGGTTCCGGAGAGCCGCCGGGTGCCGGCGCTCGTGTGGGGTGCCGGCACCGCGGCCGCCGAGGGCTTCGCCGGCCAGCTGCTGCGGGAAGAGCTTCCCTGCGACCTCATGCTGGTAGTCGCCAGCGCCCTGGTGCTGCAGAAGGGGAGCGCCGAGGACCTGGGCTCGCTCGTGGCCGTGGATGGCGATGCCTGGGATCAGCTGCGGCGCGACTACCCCCATCTGGGATTGGGGCAGGAGCGCGAGGGGTTCGATGCCGTTCCGCTGGATATCGCCTTGCTGGCGCAGGCTCTGAAGGGCTGTTTCGATCTTCTGGGGTCCCGTTCGGTCCCCGCCAGCCGGGAGGGGCTGGTGCAGCGTTGGGCCGACGCGCTGGTCTCGAACGGTTTGCCGGACCGGGCCTGCGAGACCATGCGCCTGATGGGCGCCCGGCAAGATCGCATGGCGTGGCTGCATCGCCATCGCCGGACGATGATGCAGGCGGCTTGCTTCTATCAGGCGTTCCTCATTGCGCGGGATCGCAAGGGCGCACCGACGCCCCTCAGGATGTCGCTGGCGGTGCTCGAGGCGGTGTGCCGCGCCCTGCTGGGAGATGCGGAGGCTGCGCTGAGGCTGGCCCATCGGTGTCGCGTGGACGGCGAGGCATCCGATGAGGTGCGGGCTGTTGCGGCCCTGGTGTCGGCCCGTTTCGGAGAAGGCGATGAGGCGGCTGCCGCCCAGGAGGATCTGCGACGCATGGCGCAGGGGGCCGACTTCCCGGACCGTGTGCCTGCCGAGCCGTTTGCCCAGCTGGCAGCCTTAGGATGCGCGGCGTGTGATGGGCTGTACGCGTTGATGGAGCTGTGGGAGGGCCTTGCGGCCTCCCATGCCGACGATGCCGTGCTGTGCCTGGGGGCCGCCTGGGCCTTCGGGGCGGCGGCCCGCGAAAGCGCATCCGGCGATGCGCCCCTGCGCCCTTTCCTCCCGCGCGCTGCCGAGGAATACGTGCGCCGACGCTTGGTTGCCGGGGAGCTGCCGGACCATTTCCTTGCTTCCGCCGGCCTTGCCATGGAGGATGCGCATCGCAAGGGCGTATCCTACAACGGGGGCGCCCTGGAGGCAGCCGCGCTGTTCGCGCTGCGCCAGGCCGAGATGTCCGTGCTCGCCCAGCGTCACCTCTTCGCCTCGGAGCATCGGGCCGCCCAGGCGAAACGCGACGGTTGGATGCGGACGCATCCGGCGGCCTTCCTCGATGGACCGGGATTGCTCTCCGGCGCCATGCAGCAGCGCATCCCCATGCTCAACATCAAGCTCTTCGGATGCTTCCAGGTATCCATCGGCGACACGCCGGTTGCCACCGCCCGGTTCCGCCGCCAGAATGCCCGGTCGCTGCTGGTTATCCTGGCGGTGAACCAAGGTCGCGAGGTCACCCGCGATTTCCTCATCCGGGCCCTGTGGCCGGAAAGCGAAGAGGAGGCGGCCCGGAAGAACTTCTATACCGTATGGTCGCAATTGCGCAAGGTGCTTACCCTCCCCGATGGCACCTGCCCCTATCTGGTGCGCCACCAGTTCGGATGCAGTTTAGAGCAGCGCTATGTGCAAAGCGACCTCATGAGGTTCTCCGAGATATGCCGCGAGTTGCTGTTCGGCGCACCCGAGGTATCGCAATGGTCGAGCCTGTTCGCCGAGATAGACCGCGATTTCTCGAACGACCTGATGCCTTCCGAGCATCAGAACCGCCTGATCGTCCAGGCTCGCAACGATTGCCGTGCGCGCCTGGTGGATGCCCTGGTGGCCGCCACCGGCACCATCGTGTCGACGGGGCATCCGGAATGGGGCATCTGGTTCGCTCGGGCGGCCCTGCGCCACGACCAGACCCGCGAGGATGCCTGGGTGGCCCTCATGCAAGCCCAGATCGCCAGCAGCCAGCGCACAGCCGCCATGATGACATTCCTGCGCTGCCGGTCCGTGCTGGACGAGCAGCTGGGCATCGATCCCTCGCCGGAGGCATCGGCCCTCTACGCCGGATTGCTGGAGGGGGAGAAGTCGGCGGCGCGGCCCTAGATGACGCCTTCCCTTCCTCCTCCTGATTATTGCGTGTCCGTTAGGGGCTGGGGGCTTCCGAAACCCTACGGTTCCGCTCCGATATGGTAGAGTTGGGCGAAAGCGAGCAACGGTTCACAGCGTAAGTAGAGGATGGGTTTATCCATGGGATTCTTTTCCAAACTGCTCTCTATCGGCGAAGGAAGCCAAGTCAAAGGTTACGAAAAGGTCGTCCAGCAGATCAACGCCCTGGAGCCTGCCATGCAGGCGAAAAGCGATGAGGAGCTGGCCCGCATGACCATCGAATTCCGCGAGCGCCTGGAGCGCGGCGAGGACCTGCAGGCCCTGCTGCCCGAGGCCTTCGCGGCCGTGCGCGAGGCCAGCGTGAGGTCTTTGGGCATGCGCCACTTCGATGTGCAGCTCATAGGCGGCATGGCGCTGAACGACGGCCACATAGCCGAGATGAAGACCGGCGAGGGCAAGACCCTCGTTTCCACCCTGGCCGGCTATCTGAACGCCCTGCCGGGCGACAACGTGCATATCGTCACCGTGAACGATTACCTAGCCCGCCGCGACAGCGAATGGATGGGCGCCCTGTACAGCTTCATGGGCATGAACGTGGGGCTCATCCAGAACGGCATGAGGCCCGAGTCGAAGAAGCCCGCCTATGCCGCCGATGTAACCTATGGCACCAACTCGGAGTTCGGCTTCGACTACCTGCGCGACAACATGGTGGTGCGGGCCGATGCCCGGGTGCAGCGGGGCCACAGCTTCGCCGTGGTGGACGAGGTCGACTCCATCCTCATCGACGAGGCCCGAACGCCGCTCATCATATCGGGTGCCGGCAGTGCCGCGGCCGATACCTACAACCAGTTCGCCCGCGCCGTGGTGGGCCTCGAGCGCGACACCGATTACCAGATGGACGAGGCCAAGCGCACCATCACGGCTACCGAAGCCGGCTTGGAGCGCATCGAGGGGCGCCTGGGCATCGATGACATCTACGCCGATACCAGCGGCAACCTGGCCAACCACCTGCAGCAGGCCCTGAAGGCCCAGTACCTCTTCCATCGCGATGTCGACTACGTGGTGACCGGCGGCGAGGTGAAAATCGTCGATGAGTTCACGGGCCGCATCATGGAGGGGCGCCGCTGGTCCGAGGGCCTGCACCAGGCCGTGGAGGCCAAGGAGCACGTGAAGGTGAAGGAGGAGAACCAGACCCTCGCCACCATCACGCTGCAGAACTACTTCCGCCTGTACGACAAGCTGTCCGGCATGACCGGCACCGCCCTGACCGAGGATTCGGAATTCCGGCAGATCTACAAGCTGGGCGTCACGGCCATCCCGCCCAACCGCCCGGTGATCCGCCAAGACCAGAACGACCAGATCTACCGCACGGTGGATGCGAAGTTCAACGCCGTGGCCGACCAGATCGCCGAGCGCCACGAGGCGGGCCAGCCCTGCCTGGTGGGCACCGTATCCATCGAGAGCTCCGAGCGGTTGAGCCGCCTGCTGGATAAGCGCGGCATAAAGCACGAGACCCTGAACGCCAAGAACCACGCCCGCGAGGCCAGCATCGTGGCCCAGGCCGGACGCGTGGGGGCTGTGACCATAGCCACGAACATGGCCGGCCGCGGCACCGACATCCTGCTGGGGGGCAACCCCGACATGCTGGCCCAGGAGCTGCTGCGCAACCGCGGCTTCGACCCCACGGTGGACGAGGAGCGCCAGGCCGAGGTGCGCCGGGCCGCCGAGGAGGCCATGGAGTCGGAGGACCCCCGGGTGCGGGCCAAGGCCAAGGAGCTGCTGGAGAAGCTGGACGAGGCCCTGCCGGCTCCCACGGCCGAGGCCGTGGAGCAGGCCGAGCAGGAGGCCCGCGAGGTAACCGAGCGCGAGCGCGAGATCGTGCGCCAGGCGGGCGGCCTTCTGGTGATAGGCACCGAGCGCCACGAGTCGCGCCGCATCGACAACCAGCTGCGCGGCCGCTCGGGCCGCCAGGGCGACCCCGGCGAGACCCAGTTCTACCTGTCGCTGGAAGACGACCTCATGCGCCGGTTCGGCGGCGACCGCATGGACGGCATCGCCCGCATGATGGAGCGCACCAACCTGCCCGAGGACCAGCCCATCCAGGCGGGCATGGTGTCCAAGGCCATCGAGAGCGCCCAGCGGTCGGTGGAGTCCATGCACTTCGCAGCCCGCAAGAACGTGCTGGAATACGACGACGTGATGAACCTGCAGCGCACGGCCATCTACGAGGAGCGCAATGCCATCCTGGACGGCAAGGACATGAGCGAGCGCATACCGGATATCATCGGGGATTGCGCGAGGGCCGCCGTGCTGGATGCCTGCCCGGAGAAATCCGCCAGCGACGAATGGGACCTGCCGGCCCTGGCCACCTGGATCGTCAGCATGACGGGCCGCAGCGATTTCACGCTGGAGGCCGAGGATTACGATGACGACCTGGATGCCCTGGCCGAGGCCGTGGAGGCCTACCTGACGGAGGTATACGAGGAGAAGCTGCAGGGTATAGGCGAGCCCATCATGCGCTCGCTGGAGAACCAGGTGTTCCTGCGCATTATGGACTCCCGCTGGATGGCGCACCTGCAGGATATGGATTACCTGCGCACCGGCATCGGGCTGCGGGCCTACGGCCAGCGCGACCCGTTGACGGAGTACCGCGAGGAAGCCTACCAGGCTTTCTCGCGCATGACGGCCTCGATGTACGAGGACTATCTGCGCACGCTGCTGCGCCTGCAGATCGCCGCCCAGCCGCCGGTTATGCCGGAACCCGAAGACGACAACCCCTTGGCGGGCCGGGCCGTGAGCTACTCCAACCCCGAAGAGGCCCTGGATGCTCCCGAGAAAAGCGCGCCTGCGCCCATGCCCTCGCCCGATGCCGCCGGTGCGCCGGCCCCGGCGCCCCAGCCCACGGGCAAGGCCAAGACCTACGTGAAGGACAAGGACGACCCCTACCAGAACGTGGGGCGCAACGACCCCTGCCCTTGCGGCAGCGGCAAGAAGTTCAAGAAGTGCCACGGGATGTATCAGGATTAGCGAACGATGGATATAGACGCACGTACCTTGGAGCAGCTGGGGCAGCGCGTGGAAGACGCCCATGCCTACCTGCATATCGATGACAAGACGGCCGAGCTCGCGGCCCTGGACGAGGAGATAGCCTCCCCGGGCTTCTGGGACGACACCTCTCACGCCCAATCCGCTTCCAAGCGCGCGGGCAACCTGCGCGATACGCTGCGCTCCTACGAGGATGCGGTGCAGCTGCTGGCCGATGCCCAGACCGCCTTCGAGCTGGCGGGGGAGGATGAGGCCTTCGCCGAAGAGGCGCAGCAATCCTGCGAGGCCCTGGGCACCATGCTGGACGGCCTGGAGGTGGAATCGTGGTTCACCGGCCCCTTCGACGAGGGCGATGCCATCCTCACCGTGAATCCGGGCCAAGGGGGCCTGGAGGCCAACGACTGGGCCGATATGCTGTTCAAGCTGTATACCCACTATGCCGAGGACAAGGGCTGGAAGGTGGATGTGCTCGATGTCACCTACGCCGAGGGCATCGGCATCGACCGGGCCACCATACAGGTGGGCGGCCGCAACGCCTACGGCATGCTGACCAGCGAGATAGGCGTGCACCGGCTGGTGCGCATCTCGCCGACCGACGACAAGAAGCGCCGCCATACCACCTTCGCCAGCGTGGAGCTGCTGCCCGTGCTGCCCGACGATATCGAGGTGGACCTCGATCCCAACGACGTGCGCGTGGACGTGTACCGCTCCAGCGGCCCGGGCGGCCAATGCGTGAACACCACCGATTCCGCTGTGCGCCTCACCCACATCCCCACCGGCATCGTGGTGACCTGCCAGAACCAGAAATCGCAGCTGCAGAACAAGGAGGCGGCCTTCCGCGTGCTGAAGGCAAAACTGTACGAGCTGGAACAGCAGAAGCGCCAGGCCGAGATAGACGAGCTGCGGGGCGAGCGCATGGAGAACTCCTTCGGCAGCCAGATCCGCAACTACGTGCTGTACCCCTACCAGCTGGTGAAGGACCTGCGCAGCAATGTGGAGACCGGTGACGTGGACGGCGTGCTGGCCGGCCATATAGACGACTTCGTCATCGGCTACCACAAATGGAGGGCCTCGCAGTAGGCGTCCTGCAGCCCCTGCTTCCAGCCGGTTATAATAGGCTGCATGGATGGGAGAGGAAACAGGATCCCTTGCGTACTGGTGGTGGAAGATGACGCCGCCATCAATGATGTGGTGTGCACGCGGCTAGGCCGCGAGGGCCTGGAAGCGGTTGCAGCCTTCTCGGGCTCCGAGGCGCAGTTGCTCATGGAGCATCGCAGCTTCGATCTGGTGATCACCGACCTCATGCTGCCCGGCTGCAGCGGCGAGGGATTGGTGAAGGCCATCCGCAATCGCGGAAACGGCCTGCCGATCATCGTCGCTTCAGCTCGCACGGCATCAGCTGACAAAGTTGCATTGCTGGAGTTGGGGGCCGATGACTACCTGGCCAAACCCTTCGATTTGGACGAGCTGGCGGCCAGAGTAGCGGTGCAGCTGCGGCATCGGAGCAACTCGGTTCCGTCCAAAGACGGGGTTTTGCAGGCGGGGCGCTGGACCATCGATCCCGCTTCCCGCACCCTAGCGATCGACGGCGCCGCGGTGGATCTTACCCCTACGGAGTACGCCTTCGCGGAGATGCTCTGCCGTCATCCCAATCGCGTGTTCTCGAAGCAGGAGCTTTTCGAAGCGGTGCGCGGCGAGCCCTATGCTGCTGCCGAGAACACCGTGAGCGCCCATATTTCGAATCTGCGTACGAAGCTGAAGCCCACTGGCACCGATGGCTATATCCAAACGGTGTGGGGCATCGGCTTCAAATGCGCTCCGTCCGACTGACCATTGCATCTTCGGGTTCCGATCTGCTGCAAATCTTTAGGTTTTCTTGAAGGTTTGCCGAAGCTTTCCGGAAACAAGCTTGCGAGACTGGGATTCGCAGGCAGGAATCCGAAGCAGGCGGCTCGCTGCTGGCGGGCGGCTGCAGGAAGGAAATGCGAGCATGTGCGCAATCGAAACCCGGAACCTGACGAAGGTCTACCGGAAGAGGGCGGTGGTCGACCATCTGTCTCTGGCGGTGCCGAGAGGCGCTATCTACGGTTTCGTAGGGCGCAATGGGGCAGGGAAGTCCACCGTGATGAAGATGATAGACGGTCTGGTGCGGCCCACGGAAGGTGCCATCGAGCTGTTCGGCAGCCCGGTTGAAGGGGAATCTGTGGGCGACGGCGGCCGCGCTGTGCCGGATGCGCGTTCCCGGCTGGGCGCTCTCATCGAATTGCCGGGGGTTATCCCTTCCCTGGATGCGCGGGGAAACCTCATGACCAAGGCTCTTGCCTTGGGCATTGCAGATGCCTCGGCCCGCTGCAGCGAAGTGCTGGGATTGGTGGGCCTGGAAGGGGCGGGTCGCAAGGCTGCGAAGCATTTCTCCCAGGGAATGAAGCAGCGTTTGGGCATCGGTCTGGCCCTTTTAGGCTCTCCCGATCTGCTGCTTTTGGACGAGCCTTTCAACGGGCTGGATCCCGAGGGCATCCAAGCTATGCGCAAGCTGCTCGTGCGGATGAACGAAGTGCGCGGCGTAACCATTATGATCAGCAGCCATGTCCTCGATCAGCTGGATCGCATGGCTACCCATTACGGCGTGATAGCCGATGGCGTCCTCGTGCGCGAGATGACGGCCGAGGAAGTGCAGCGCGAATGCGGGGATTCCCTGCTGGTGCGTACCACCGAGCCGGAACTCATCCTGGTGGGACTCGAGGAGGCATTCCCCGATGTCCGCATAACCATGGAGGCGGACCGCAGCCTGCATATCACCGGCGATTTCGAGGCGGCCGCCGTGGCAGAGCGCCTGCATGGGCTCGACGCGACGGTGCTGGAGCTCACCGAGGCCCATCGCGATATCGAGGATTACTTCGTCGAGCTTATGGAAGGGGGCGCATCCCATGTTCAATCTGCTTAAGTCCGATCTATACCGGACGGTCCGCTGGGCCACATTCTGGGTATACGTGGCCATCATGGTTGCCATGGTGGCCGCTGCGGCTACCTTACTGAACTGGACCGCTTCGCCGGAATTCGCCGCTTTGGTGCAGGAGAATGCCTATGAACAGCAGCAAAGCGCCCTCACCGAGGCGGAGCGGTTGGAGATACAGGCCGATATGGCTGAAGACCTGGCCGATAACGCCGCTTTGAACAGCAAGGTGCTGCCGAGCCTCAGCCACACTTGGGCCCAGTTGCTGTGTTCGGGTCTGCTGGGCATACTGGGGTCGACGTTGGCGGTCGCACTCCTCTATGGGGATTTTGCCGGCGGTTTCATAAAGAACCTTCTGATGAGCCGCCGGGGCCGATTCGTCTATTTTGGCGAGAAATTGCTATTCGTCGCCTTGCTCCAAGCCATCCTGCTGGCAGTGGGGGCGGTGGCCGGGACAGCGTGCTTCGCTGCTTTCGGATTCTCCTATGAGACGGCCGACGGGCCCGCTGCTTTGGCTCTTTGGCTGGTCGAGACCTGGCTAATCTCCACTGCTGCCG
This sequence comes from uncultured Eggerthellaceae bacterium, assembly GCA_947564425.1. Classification (GTDB taxonomy): domain Bacteria; phylum Actinomycetota; class Coriobacteriia; order Coriobacteriales; family Eggerthellaceae; genus UBA9715. Next base: position 1,443 of record CANOBU010000011.1, on the reverse strand, counting down.
CCTTCATCGTGGCATGCATCACCTGGATCACCCGCAGTGGCTGGGGCGGCGCGCTGGCTGCCGCCTTCATCTCATCGGGGCTGATGGGCGTCATGATTTCGCAACTGGGCTCTATTTTCTCGGTGGTGTGGCCCTGGCTCGAGAAGCTGCCTCTCTTTCTGCTCGGCGGCAATCTGCGGCTTTTGCAGGGCGGTGCCGAAGCGCTCACCGCTGCCAATGATGCCTTGCCGCTTTTCGGCAGCCAACCCTGGGCTTGGGTGATGTTAGTCGCCGGGATCTACCTTATGCTTTGCGTGGCCTTGGTTCTAGGCGTCCTGCGGCGACGCGATATCTAAGGGAGGATGAGTGGAGCTTCTCGTTGCCATAGCAATCGCCCTGGCTGCGGCGGCTGCAGGCGTTACTGCAGCCTATGGGCGCGAATTCCGGCGCATGGCCGCATTCCTGCGAGGCAGGGAGCATGCCTCCAACGCCCGGCTGACCGTTGCCGTCCCCGGCCGCGGCCCTCGCGAGTTGGCCGAGGCCATCAATGCCGAGCTGGATGGCGCTGCGGAGGAGCGGTGTCAGATGACGGCTCTCCAACAAGAGTTTCAGGCGGGCTTGGCCAGCCTCTCTCACGATATCCGCACCCCCTTGGCGGGAGCCAAAGGCTATGGCCAATTGGCGGCAGAGGAAGGGGACGGGCAGCGGCGCGCCTTCCAGCTGCAGCGGTTGCAGGAACGGCTCGATGCCATGGAAGTGCTGCTGGATGACCTGTTCGCCTATGCGCAATCGCTGGATTGCCCGGCGAACGACCAGGAAGAGCCGCTGGATTGCTGCGCTTTGCTGGCCGAAGTGCTCTTGGGCTCCTATCCGGCTTTCGAGGCTCGGGGATGGGAGCCTGTGGTGGATCTGGGGGATGAACCGCTCATAGTGCGTTGCAATCGGGATAATCTCGGCCGCGTCTTCGAGAATCTCATCATCAATTGCCTGCATCATGGCGAAGCAGCGCCGCGAATCATCCGCGCAGGCGCGGCGATCACGATAACCAATGCCATCGACCCTGTTCAGCCCATCGATGCCGCCCGGGTCTTCGAGCGTTTCTACCGCGCCGATTCTGCACGCAACTCCGCAGGTGCGGGGCTGGGTCTTGCTGTGGCGGCGAATCTCTGCGCTGCCGAAGGGGTATCTATCAAAGCTGAAACCTTACCAGGCCTGTTCGCTATCAGGCTGGATTTCAGTGCCGTGATGGCGGGTTGATAGGCGATACCCTTGATTTTGCATGTATATAAGATGTATAATGCATGCATAAAGCATCAAGGGAAGGGAGGACGCCATGCCAGCATTGCAGGTTCGGGATTTCCCCGAGGAGCTTTACGAAGAGTTGAAAGATTGCGCCGAGCAGGAGCACCGGAGCATAGCGCAGCAGGTAACGTTCATATTGAGCAGATATCTGCGCATCTATAG
>CANOBU010000010.1 GCA_947564425.1 uncultured Eggerthellaceae bacterium | reverse complement strand
GAGCCCCCTGGGCACCCAGGTGTTCGGCCAGCCCAACCACGAGGTGTTCCTGGGTCGCGATTACGGCAACACCCAGGACTACTCCGATGTGACCGCCAAGAGCATCGATGAGGAAGTGGCCCGCATCATGGCGGAGGCCCACGACCGCGCCTACAGCATCCTGGCGGCCAACAAGGATCAGATGCAGCTGATGGCCTCGGTGCTGATGGAGCGCGAGACCGTCGAGGGCGAGGCCTGCCAGGCCCTGCTGGAGAACAAGTGGGACGAGTACCTGGCCCACGAGGACGAGATAATCGCCCGCAAGGATGCCGAGGAGGCGGAGGCCCGCGCCCGGGACGAGCGCCTGGCCGATCCCGCCTGGCGCGAGAAGGAGCAGGCGCGGCTGGCGCAGGATGCCGGCGTCCAACCGGCGCAGCCGCAGTCGGTGGCCGAGCCCATCCCGCTGCAGGCCATTCCGGTAGACCCGTCCCAGCAGGCAGCCGGACGGGCCGATGGCCGCTTCGACCCGGGCTACGTGCAGCAGGTGCCCCCGGCGGCCGATGAAGGCGATGAGGACCCCTCGCAGGGGGCGCCCCGCTGATGTGGCGCTGCGGATCGTTCGAGTTCGATGAGAGGATGCCCGTCATCATGGGCATCCTGAACGTCACCCCCGATTCGTTCTCGGATGGCGGCAGCTACGGCACCCCGGCCGAGGCGATCGCCCATGGCCTAAAGCTGGTGCAGGACGGTGCCCATATCATCGATGTGGGCGGCGAGTCCACCCGGCCCGGCAGCGTGGAGGTGGATCCCGCCGAGGAGCTGCGGCGGGTGCTTCCCGTGGTGGAGGCCCTGGCGGGGGAGGGCGTCTGCGTCAGCATAGACACCCGCCACGGCGAGGTGGCGCGCCAGGCGGTTGCCGCCGGCGCCTGCATCATCAACGATATCTCCGGTTTCGAGGATCCGGCCATGGAAGAGGCCGCCTGCAACTGCGATGCGGGGCTGGTGGTGATGCACATGCAGGGCACGCCCCAGACCATGCAGGACAATCCCGTCTACGGTGACGTCGTTGCCGAGGTGGCCGCGTATCTGGCCGCGCGGGCCGCAGCCCTGGAGGCCCGGGGCGTGGCGCCCGAGCGCATCTGCCTGGATCCGGGCCCCGGATTCGGCAAGACGCCGGCCCAGACCCTGGAGCTGGTGCGCAATATCCACGAGATCGTCCGCCTGGGATATCCCGTCATGGCGGCCCTGTCGCGCAAGAGCTACATCGGCAGCGCCTACGGCATCGCGGATCCGCTCGACCGCGACGAGGCTTCGGCGGCGGAGGCCCTGATGGCCTGCGAGCTGGGAGCCACCGTGATCCGCACCCATAACGTCGCGGTCACGGCTGCGGCCCTGCGCGACCTGCGCCCCCTGGTGGTGCTGGGGCTGGGGTGCAACGTCGCCCTGGTTGCCGGCGAGGGCGAGGAGCAGGCAGGGAAGATAGCCCAGCTGAACCACGCCATAAGCCAGCTGTGCACGCTGCCCGATTCCCAGATCGCCGACATATCCCGCTTCTATGCCAGCAAGGCGGCCTATAAGGAGGACCAGGACGACTTCGTCAATGCGGTGGTGCTGCTGCGCTGCGGCATACCGCCGCTCGAGCTGCTCACCTACCTCCATGCCATCGAGAATAGCCTGGGCAGGGTGCGGGAAGAGCCCAACGGGCCCCGCACCTGCGATATCGATATCATCGACTACCAGATGTACGAGGCCGCCGATGAGCGGCTTACGCTGCCCCATCCCCGGGCCCTCGAGCGCGATTTCGTGGTGCGCCCCCTGCGCGAGCTGCGGCCCCGCTTCGTGTTCGCCGACGGCACCGCGCTGGCCGATGCCCGGCCTGCGGTGGGGGCTGCCGAGCCTATCGACAACGCCGCCTGGTAGGCGGCCATGGAATTCCGCATCGAGCGATACGGCGAGGTATCGTCGACCAACGCCCTGGTGAAGGCGGCCCTGGAAGAGGGCGTCCCCGAGGGCCTCGCGGTGCGCGCCCGCACCCAGAGCGGCGGCTACGGGCGCCAGGGGCGCCGGTGGTCCAGCCCGGCCGGCGGCCTCTACCAATCCCTGCTGCTGCGTCCGGATGTCCCGGCGGCATCGCTTCCCACCCTGGGGCTGGTCGTAGCCCTGGCTATGGTGCGGGCGCTTGCTGCGGTAGCCCCTGCGGCCGCCGCGGACCTGCAGGTGAAGTGGCCCAACGATGTCATGGCCGCCGGTGCCAAGATGGTGGGCATATCCTGCGAGGGTCATGGCGGGGGATTGTGCCTGGGCACCGGCGTGAACGTGCTGCGCCCGGCGTGCGAGGTGCCGCTGCCGGGCAAGAACCGGGCGGCCTATCTGCAGGATTACCTGCCGGGCGCCGATGGGGCGACGGTGGAGGCCGCAGGCGATGCCTTCCTGGATTGCTTCGCCGCTGTGTACGGGCTCTGGCAGCAGCGGGGTTTCGGCGCCTTCGCCGACGAGTACCGGGAGCACCACTGCCTCGAGGGCCGTGCGGTGAAGCTGGCGCTGCCGGACGGCACCGTGCTGGGGGAGGGCACCGTGGCGGGCGTCGATGATGGCGGCCGCCTGCTGGTGCGCGGGAGCGCCGGCCTGCATGCCTATGCCAGCGGCGAGGTGCATATCCTGTAAGCGCCCCCGGGGGGAATCGGCATAGCGGGACGGCCCTCCGGGCCCTTCGGGATTTACTGCGCCGAATCCCTCCGGGCCCGAAGGGCCGTCTGCTATCCCGATTCTCCCGGCGACCGGGGCTATTTCCTAGCGGATGAAGTTGGTGTAGATGTGCTCCTCGGGGTTCGGCAGGCCGATCTCGCGGCGGCCCAGGGCGATGCTCTTCATCAGGAACGCCATGTTCTTCGCCAGGCTGCGCATCTGCTGCATGCCCTCGGCATCCTGCTCGGCCTCGCCCGGCAGGCGCCCATGCACGCCGTTCCAGTACTGGCCCGTGGCTATGGGCATGCCGGCTATGCCGAAGTACTTGTTCAGCTCGTCCCAGGTGGCGGTGAGGCCCCCGCGGCGGCCGCAGCTGAGCGCCGCGCCCACCTTCATGGTCTTGTCGAAGCCGGTGCTGTAGAACAGCCGGTCGAGGAAGCTGATGAGCGTGCCGTTGGCCGAGGCGTAGTAGACGGGGGAGGCCAGCACCAGCCCGTCGGCTTCGGCGAACTTGGGTGCCACCTCGTTCACGATGTCGTCGAATATGCAGCGGCCCAGCTCCACGCAGGAGCCGCAGGCGATGCAGCCCCGCACATCGATGCGCCCGATGCGGATGCATTCGGTCTGGATGCCCTCTTCGCCGAAGATGCGCTCCATCTCGTCCAGGGCTATCTGGGTGTTGCTCTCGGGGCGCGGGCTCGCGTTTATCATCAGTACCTTCATGGCGGCTCCTTTTCCGTGGACGGTTCCATCATAGCCTGTACGGCGCTCAAAGGGTCGAGAAAATCCGATCGCCCGCATCGCCCAGGCCCGGCACGATGTAGGCCTGCCCGTTCAGGCGCTCGTCGATGGCGGCTACGAAGATATCGACATCGGGGTGGGCCTCTCCGAAGGCCGCGATGCCCTCGGGGGCGGCCAGCAGGTTCACCAGGCGCAGGTCGGTGCAGCCGTGCTCTTTCAGGTTGGCCACGGCATCGATGGCGCTGCCGCCGGTGGCCAGCATGGGGTCCACCACTATCACCAGGGAATCCGCGGCGCCGCGGGGTAGCTTGCTGTAATACTCCGAGGGCTCGTGGGTCACCTCGTCGCGCTCCATGCCCAGATGCCCCACCGAGGCGAAGGGCAGGAGCTCCAGCAGGCCCTCCACCATGCCCAGCCCCGCCCGCAGGATGGGCACGATGGTCACGGCCCGGCTGGCCAGCACGGGGAACTCCGCCGTGGCAACCGGCGTTTCGATGAGGGTCGGCCGCGTGGGCAGGTCGGCGGTCACCTCGTAGCCCATCAGCAGGGTTATCTCGCGCAGCAGGCGCCGGAAATCGGCGCAGGACGTGCGCTTGTCGCGCATGGTCGACAGCTTATCCAGTATCAGCGGATGGGACAGCACGTTGACGGCCCCCATAGGCACCTCCTTGCCGGCGAAAACGAACGATGGCCATGCCAAGGATAGTACTTCCGGCTGTGGAAGACTATGGCGAATCCGTGGATAATGCTGACGGGAACAACGCGCTTGCATGGCGGGGATTATGGTGTGTCTTTACATCGAAAGGGCACGGATTCATGGCAGATGAGGGGAAACAGGCAGAAGAGGGCGCCTACGGGCGCAGCGAGGAGTCGTTGGAGGACACCCGGGCGGCCGTAGCAGCCGGCGAGGGGAAGGTGGGGCGCCTGGGCAGCGCCTCCATTCCGAAGCTCATCGCCGAATTCGCCATTCCCGCCATCGCCGGCATGCTGGTGAATGCCGCCTATAACCTCATAGATGCCCTGTTCCTGGGCCAGGCCGTCGGCGAGCTGGGCTTGGCGGCAACCCAGGTTGCCATGCCCGTCATGACGGTATTCATGGCCCTGGCCATGCTGGTGGGCGCCGGCGGCAACGCCCTGGCGGCCCTGAAGCTGGGCCAGGGGCGCCATGACCTCGCCGAGCGCGCCCTGGGCAATACGGTCACGCTGAGCTTCGCGCTGTATGCCATCATCGTGGTGATCGCCAGCTGCCCGCCGGTCTTCGACGGGCTGCTCACGCTGTCCTCGGCAACCGACGAGGTGCGCCCGGGGGCTACGGTGTTCATGCGCATCATCTCCTACGGGTTCATCCTGCAGTGCATCGGCATGGGCGTGAACAACTTCATCCGCACGGCCGGCGCCCCCAACCGGGCCCTGGGCACCATGGTCATAGGGGCCGTTGCCTGCATCGCGTTCAACTACCTGTTCGTCATGGTGCTGGGCTGGGGCATTGCCGGCAGCGCCCTGGCCACCCTGTGCGGCCAGGGGTGCTCCTGCATCGCCGTGCTGTGGTACTTCCTGTTCACGAAAGGCGTGCCCCTCAAGCTGCGGGCCGCTTGCCTGAAGCCGGACCTGCGGCTGTGCCGCAGCATCCTGGCTTTGGGACTGGCCAGCTTCTTCGTGCAGATCGGTGCGGCCGTGGTGAACTTCTTCATGAACTTCCTGCTGGTGAAATACGGCGCCCTGAGTCCCATCGGGTCCGATAACGCGCTTGCCTCCATCGGGCTGATCATGCGCGTGGCCATGTTCACCATCATGCCGCTGGTGGGCATGTCCATCGCCATCCAGCCCATACTGGGCTTCAACTACGGGGCGCGGCTGTTCAAGCGCGTGCGCAAGACGCTGCTCGACGGCATCCTGGCCGCTACGGCGATCGCCCTGGCGATGTTCATCATCGTGCAGGTCTGGCCCAGCCAGATCATCAGCCTCTTCGGCATCACCGACCCGGGGCTCAACGATTTCACGGTGTATGCCCTGCGGGTGCAGCTGCTCATGCTGCCCATCGTGGGGTTCCAGATAGTGGGGTCGAACTACTTCCAGGCCACGGGGCAGCCTCTGAAGTCGTCGCTGCTGTCCCTTTCGCGGCAGATCCTGTTCCTGGTGCCGCTGCTTTTCATCCTGCCCGAGGTGCTTCCCTCGCTGGTGCCGGGCCTTACCGGCCTGGATGCCCTGTATATCGCAACGCCGGTGGCCGATGGCTGCTCGATAGTGCTCACGTTCGTGTTCGTGATGATCGAGCTGGGCCGCCTGCGCCGGAAGGAGGCGGGGCAGACGGCCCCCCGCAAAGAGGAGGGAAGATGATGGAGGAAGCAATGGAGGAAACGACCGGAAGCGGCTCTGCAGTGCCCCAGCCCCTGGCCCGCACCGATTCGACCAGCCGCTCCATAGCGTTCATCGCGCTCACCATAGCCCTTACGGCGGTTTCTGCCTGGATCACGGTGCCTTTCGGCCCCATCCCGTTCACCTTGCAGATGTTCGCTGTGACCTTCATGATCCTGGTGCTCACGCCCAAGCAGGCCATCGCCGCCATCGCCGGGTACCTGGTGCTCGGTGCCCTGGGGGTGCCCGTGTTCTCGGGCATGCGCGGGGGCATCGGCGTGCTGATGGGCCCGACGGGGGGCTATCTCTGGGGGTATCTGATAGGCGTCGCGGCAGCATCGCTGGTGCTCGCGCTGCTGCGCAGCCGCGGCAGGGACGGTTTCGCCTGCGGCATGCTGGCGGGCGTCTTGTTCACAGCCGTGGCCTATATCTGCGGTTGCCTCCAGTATGCGGCCTTGGCCCATATGGGCTTCTTCGAGGCGTTCCTGGTAACCGGCGCCCCGTTCATCGTCTTGGACCTGATCAAGATCGCGGCCGCCACAGCCTGCGCCCGCATGGTCATTCGGGCTGTGCCCCGTAGATGAGCCGCAGCCCTTCCAGGGTGAGCTCGGGATTCACGTGGGTCACGGTGCTGCAGAGGGGCGCCATGACCTGCGCCAATCCGCCCGTGGCCACCACCGGGGCCTCATAGCCGAGTTCCCGGAATATGCGCCGCACGAAGCCGTCCACGCGGTCGGCCTCGCCGTACACGATACCCGCCTGCATGGCATGCACGGTGTTCTTTCCCAGGGCGGTGCCCGGGTCCTTCAGCTCGATGGCGGGGAGCTTCGTCGCGTGGGAGAACAGGGCTGCGGCGGACGTCTCGAGCCCCGGGGCGATGATGCCCCCGGCGAAGCGGCCTTCGCGGTCGATCACCTCCAGGTTGGTGGCGGTGCCGAAATCCACGACGACCACCGGCGCCCCGTACATGATCCTGGCCGCTACCGCATCGGCGATGCGGTCGGCGCCTATCTCGGCGGGATTGTCGTAGGCCGTCGTGAACAGGTCGCCCGCAACGGCGCGCGAGCACACCACGGGGCGGCACCGGAAGATGTCCCGAAGCGCCTGCTCCCAGCTGCGGGTGAGGGCCGGCACCACCGATGCCACCGCCGTCCCGTCCACGGCTTCCACGGGGATATCCTCCACGGCCAGAAGCGGCAGCACCTTCAGGCGCAGCTCGTCGGATGTGCTCGTCTTGTCCGTTGCGATGCGCCACATATGCAGCAGGCGCGAGCCATCGTAAATGCCGAGGACGGTCTGGGTATTTCCCACATCGATGGTTAGTAACATGATGGCTACAAACCTCCTGGAAATGAAGTTGCCGATAGATAATGCATGGTGATATCGATCAGTACGGAAACGATATCATAGCAGGTGGGGAACGGCTGCTTTGGATGCCTGGGAAGGTATCCGGCGGCAGGTGCAGAAGGAGCGGGAACATGACGGATACCAGCAAACGCATCCTGGTCGTGGATGACGAGAATTCCATCACCGAGTTCGTGGGCTATGCGCTGCGCAAGGACGGCTATACGGTCGACATATACGAGAACGGCGAAGATGCCCTGGCCGGCGCCAGGAAGCATCAGTACGACCTCTTCGTATTGGATATCATGCTGCCCGGCATGGACGGCTACGAGCTGTGCCGCCGGTTGCGCCAATTCACCTCGGCCCCGGTGCTGTTCCTGTCGGCGCGCGATACGGAGCTCGACAAGGTGGTGGGCCTGGAGCTGGGGGCCGACGACTATCTGGCCAAACCCTTCGGCGTGCGCGAGCTCACCGCCCGCGTGCATGCGCTGCTGCGGCGGGGACCGGGCGGGGATTTCCCCAATGCCACCCGCGCCATCTCGGCCAGCGGCATCGTGCTGGACGAGGATGCCCATACGGCCAAGGGCGACAAGGGGCCGCTGGACCTGACGCCGCGCGAGTTCGAGCTTCTGGCCAGCCTGATGAAGAATGCCGGCAAGGTGGTGTCGCGCGAGGACCTGCTGCGCGACGCCTGGGGTTGGGAATACCTTACCGAGACGAAGACCGTGGACACGCACATCAAGCGCCTCCGTGATAAAATCGAGCAGGCGGGATACGATCCCAGCCTGGTCGAGACGGTTCGCGGATACGGGTACAGGTTCAGGCAATAAAACGGCTTCAAACATATTTCGCCCTGCTCGCCACGCTGCTGGCTATACTGGCGAGCGGGGTTATCCTTTTCATCTGCGAGGTCATCTACGATGTGCCCTGGATGGCTATGGTGCTCATCGTGCCCATCGCCGCCATCGTGTTCGTCCTCAGCCTGATCATCGGCTATTTCATCGCCGAGCCCCTGCGCCTGCTGCTGAAGAAGACCCGCGCCTACCGCGCCGGCGCCAATGTGGTGTTCGAGCAGGACGGCCGCATGCTGGAGGCCGACGAGCTCTCCGAATCGCTCGATAACCTGGCGAAGAAGGTGGAGTCGCAGCAGGCCGACCTGATCCGCGAGAGCCGCCGCCAAACCGAGTTCGTCAGCGACGCCGCCCACGAGCTGCGCACGCCCCTCACGGCCATCCGCGGCAATGCCGAGATGCTGCAGGACCCCGACCTGCCCGAGGCCATGCGCGTGAAATTCACCGATATCATCGTGTCCGAGAGCGAGCGCCTGTCGCGCCTGGTCAGCAATCTGCTCACCTTGCAGCGCATCGAGCGGGTGCAGATGCTGCCCGAGGAGCTCAGCCGGGTGAACCTGCGCCAGGTGGCCCAGAGCGTCGTCCTGGCGCTGCATGCCCTGCTCGAGGAGCGCGGGGCCAACGTGGAGATAATCGGGGAGGCCCCCGATGTGCTGGGCAGCGCCGACCATCTGCGCGAGGCCCTGACCAACCTGGTGGAGAATGCCAGCCGCTTCATCGATCCCGGCGGCCACATCACCATCGAGCTGTGCGGCCTGCGCGGCAGCTCGGTGATACAGGTGAAGGACGATGGCGCGGGCTTCGGGGATATCGATCCCAGCCTGCTGTTCGGCCGCTTCTACCGGGCCGACCTCTCGCGGGCGCGCAATACCGGCGGCACCGGTCTGGGGCTTGCCATCGTGAAGTCCATCATCGATGCCCACGACGGCCGCATCGAGGCCGTGAACATGCCCGAGGGCGGGGCCAACTTCATCATCGCCATACCTTCCATCGGCAGCTGATGGGCGGCACGGGTGCTCCTGACCGATGGGGCGCCCTCGTTCGGGTCCTGCACCGCTGCGCCGCTGCTCCCTCCATTAGAATGGGAGCCAAGCCGACCCGCCGAAGGAGGACCCTATGCTCACCGATATCGAGATCGCCCAGGCCTGCGAACCCGCCCCCATAGCGGAGGTGGCCCGGAAGGCCGGAGTACCCGACGAGTACCTGGAGGCTTACGGCAAGTACAAGGCCAAGGTCGACTACAACCTGTTGGCCGGAAAGCCCTCCCATCCGGGCAAGCTCGTATTGGTAACGGCCATCAACCCCACGCCGGCCGGCGAGGGCAAGACCACGACCACCGTGGGCCTGGCCGATGCCCTGGCCCTGCGGGGGAAGAACGTCATGGTGGCCCTGCGCGAGCCGTCCCTGGGGCCCGTGTTCGGCATAAAGGGCGGCGCTGCCGGCGGCGGCTATGCCCAGGTGGTCCCCATGGAGGATATCAACCTGCACTTCACCGGCGATTTCCATGCCATCGGTGCGGCCAACAACCTGCTGGCGGCCCTGCTGGATGCCCATATACAGAACGGCAACGAGCTGAATATCGATGTGCGCAAGATCACCTGGAAGCGCGTGGTGGATATGAACGATCGCCAGCTGCGCCATATCGTGGACGGCCTGGGGGGCAAGGCCCACGGCGTGCCCCGCGAGGACGGCTTCGACATAACCGTGGCAAGCGAGGTCATGGCCATCTTCTGCCTGGCCACCAGCATAACCGACCTGAAGGAGCGCCTGGGGCGCATCGTGGTGGGTTACACCTACGACGACAAGCCGGTGACGGCCCACGACCTGAAGGCCGAGGGCGCCATGGCGGCCCTGCTGAAAGACGCCCTGAAGCCGAATCTGGTGCAGACGCTCGAGGGCACGCCGGCCTTCGTGCATGGCGGCCCCTTCGCCAACATCGCCCATGGCTGCAATTCCATCATGGCCACCAACATGGCCCTTGAGCTGGGCGATTGGTGCGTCACCGAGGCCGGCTTCGGCGCCGACCTGGGGGCCGAGAAGTTCCTGGACATCAAGTGCCGCCTGTGCGGCCTGAGGCCCGATGCCGTGGTGGTGGTGGCTACCGTGCGCGCCCTGAAGAACCACGGCGGCGTCGCCAAGGATGCCCTGGACGAAGAGAACCTGGAGGCCCTGGAGGCCGGCTTGCCGAACCTGCTGCAGCATGTCAGCAACATCACCGATGTGTACAACCTGCCCTGCGTGGTGGCTATAAACGCTTTCCCCACCGACACCCGGGCGGAGCTCGACCTGGTGGAGACCAAATGCCGCGAGCTGGGCGTGAATGTGGCCCTTTCGGAGGTATGGGCCCGGGGCGGCCAGGGCGGCGTCGATCTGGCCGACGAGGTGATCCGCCTGTGCGAGCAGGGCGACGAGGCCGGCCGCAGCGCCGATACCTTCACGTTCTCGTATGCCGACGAGCTGTCCATCGCTGGGAAGATCGAGGCCATCGCCCGGCGCATCTACCATGCCGACGGCGTGGTGTTCGAACCGGCGGCCCAGAAGGAGATAGCCCAGCTGGAAGAGCTCGGCTTCGGCAACCTGCCCGTATGCATGGCCAAAACCCAGTATTCCTTCAGCGACGATGCCTCGAAGCTGGGGGCGCCCGAAGGGTTCGATATCACGGTGCGCCAGGTGAAGGTGAGCGCCGGTGCCGGCTTCATCGTGGCCCTGACCGGGTCCATCATGACCATGCCCGGCTTGGGGAAGACCCCGGCCGCCCATAAGATCGATGTGGACGAGAAGGGCGTCATCTCGGGTTTGTTCTAGGGTGCTTCGAAACCGGGCGGCCGGTCCTTCGGTTTCGTGGGATAATCGGGCTATGTCTATAGATTGCGAAAACGGATGGGTGCATCTCGATGCGACCCGGACTCCGGAGGAGACCGCAGCCTTCGGCGCCCGGGTCGCTTCTCTGCTGCAGTCGGGGGATGTCGTGCTGCTCTCGGGGGATCTGGGGGCGGGAAAGACCTGCTTGGTGCAGGGGGTCGCTTCGGGGCTGGGCTGCGATGCGGTGCCGGTGAGCCCTACCTTCAATATCGTGATCAGCTACGGGGGCGGCCGCCTTCCGCTGCACCACTTCGACCTGTATCGGTTGGATGATGCCGAACAACTGGACGATATCGGGCTGCGGGAATACCTGGAAGGGGAGGGAGCCTGCTTCGTCGAGTGGGCCGAGAAGTTCCCTGCCGCCTCCGATGAGTACCTGGCTTTGGAATTGCGTAAGGCCGAAGGCGATGGACGCGTTGTTTTCGGGCGTGCGGCGGGGGAGCGCGGAGAAGAGCTGCTGGGGCTCTTACTGGGCGAGGGCGAAGAGGCTCGGGAGCCAAGGGGGGCTGCTGCGGCCTTGGCTTCGGCGGGAAGTACGACTGACCTGCTAATCGGCCGGCCTGCAGAATCGGCCGCAGCAGCCCCCCTTGGCTCCCGAGCCTCTTCGCCTTCGGCGGCTACGCCTGGCCCTTCCTCGCTTTCGGAAGGGGTTGCGGTTGGGGAGGGGCCGCTTGTCCTGGCTTTCGATACGGCCAACGAGGTGGTGGCTGTCGGGGTGGGGGCGCTGGATGCTGCCTCGAGGGGCGTTCGGGTGATCGCTTCCCGGCAGGTGGCGGCCCATCGGGCTTCCAATACCACCTTGCTTCCGGTTATCGACGAGATGCTGTGCCTGCTCGGTATCGGGCGCGCGCGGCTTGCCTGCATCGCGGTGGGGCGGGGCCCCGGGTCGTTCACCGGGGTGCGCATCGCGGTGGCCACGGCCAAGGGTATCGCCCAGGCCCTGGGGCTGCCGCTGGTGGGGGTTTCCACCCTCGATGCCATCGCCTGGAATGCGTGGGACCGCGGGGTTCGCGGGCCCTTGCTGGTGGTGGCCGATGCCATGCGCAAAGAGGTCTATCCGGCCCCCTTCGCGTTGGGCGATGAGGGTGCCGAGCGCCTGGGGGCCGATTCCGTGATCAAGGCCGAGGTCTTCGCAGCCGGGCTGGGCGCGGCGGATACCGCCATCGCGGGCGATGGGCTGGTGAAATACCGGGGGCTCTTCGAGGGCAAGGGCCGCATCCTCTCCGACAAGCTGTGGGAGGTGACGGGGCGGGGGCTGCTGCTGGCCCTGCAGGCGGCCTGGCGCCGCGGCCAGGCGCACCCGCTGGATGCCGCGCGCCACGACCCGGCCTTCGTGCTGCCGGTGTACACGCGGCTCTCCGATGCCGAGGAGAACGAACGGGCCCGCTCGGCTGCCCCCGGCGCGCGCGATTTGGTTTCCGGCGTGCAGGCGCTGCGCGATACGTCGCCCACCGGCCGGGAATCCCTCGACCGCTTGGCGCCTGCGCAGACCGGTCCCGGCGGCGGGATGAGCTACCGTCCCCTCGATGCCGTCCGGGCACGGGACGCGGCTTCGCTGGAAGCGCGGCTTATGGGCACCGATGCTTGGAACGAACGGCAGTTCCTGGGGGAGCTGGGGCAGCGCGACCGCATCTGGTGGGCCGCCCTGGATGACGGGCGGCTCGTCGGCTATGCCGGTGCCCTGGTCGCCGACGGCGAGCTGCAGGTGCTGAAGATAGCCGTGGACCCGTCCTTCCAACGCCGGGGCATCGGACGGCGCCTCTTCGGCCTTTTGGCGGAAGATGGGCGCAATCTGGGATGCGACCGGTGCTACCTGGAAGTGCGGGCATCGAACGGCACCGCCCGGGCGTTCTACCGGGGGCTGGGGCTCGCCGAGGCGGGTGCGCGCTCGCGCTATTACAGCGACGGCGAGGATGCCTGCCTCATGGCCGGCTGCCTGCCGGATCCCGGCGGCGATGTGGCCGGCATGGCCCTGCAGCATCACCGGGTTTCCGCCCGCTCCGTCGGCGCACCGCCGCAACCCCTCATCCTTGCCATCGAATCCTCCTGCGACGAGACCGCTGCCGCCGTGGTCGACGGGGCCGGCCGCCTGCTCTCCGACGTGGTGGCCTCGCAGATCGACTTCCACGGGCGCTTCGGCGGCGTGGTGCCCGAGATAGCCAGCCGCAAGCACATCGAGGCTATCTGCGGCGTGGCCGCCGAGGCCCTGGCAGCAGCCGGCTGCCCTTGGGACGGCCTCGATGCCGTTGCCGTGACCACCGAGCCGGGGCTTCTGGGCGCCCTGGTGGTGGGCGTGGCCTTCGCCAAGGGGGCCGCCTGGGCGCTCGAGGCACCCCTCGTAGCCGTGAATCATCTGGAGGGGCACCTCTATGCCAATCGCATAGGCTGCCCCGATTTCCAGCCCCCCGCTGTGGCATCGCTGGTCAGCGGCGGCAACACGCTGCTGGTGCATATGCACGATTGGGGCGACTACGAGGTGCTGGGCTCAACCATCGACGATGCCGTGGGGGAGGCCTTCGACAAGGTATCCAAGGCCCTGGGCCTGGGCTATCCCGGGGGCCCGGTCATCTCGCGCCTGGCGCAGCAGGGCGACCCCGCCGCCATCCCGTTCCCGCGGGCGCTGCTGCACTCCCACGATTTCCGCTTCTCGCTGTCGGGGCTGAAGACGGCCGTGGTGAACTACATCGAAGGGGAGCGCCGCGCCGGCCGTCCTCTGAACCTGCCCGACATAGCCGCCAGCTTCCAGCAGGCGGTCATCGATGTGCAGGTGGCGAAGGCTGAAGAAGCACTGCTCCAGACCGGGGCGCCAACCTTCTGCCTGGGTGGAGGCGTGGCCGCCAATCCGGCCCTGCGCCGCGCCTACGGGGAACTCTGCACCCGGCTGGGCGTACGGCTGGTCATGGCCCCTCTCGAGAGCTGCGGCGATAATGCAGCTATGATCGCCCTGGCGGCCCTCGACCGGTATCGCCGAGGGCGCTTCGCGCCGCTGGATGCCGATGCCGCCGCCCACGCCGACCTGGAGCAGATCGGCTGACGCGCCGGCGGTTCCGGCCTAGGCCGTCTGCTCCTCGGCTTCGCAGCGCTGCTCGCGCTTGCGGTCCAGTATGCGGCAGATGGCCAGGGATACCCGGTTGCTCAGGGCGATGGAAGAGGTATCGTCGCTCACCTCGATGGCAACCAGCTGCATGGCCGGATAGCGCCGTTGCAGGCTCGCAAGCGACCCCCTGATATTCACGTGCTCCTTCAGGCAATGGGCATCCTGCAGGCACAGCACCCCATCGATTCCCTGCCGGCCGTAAGCCTCCAGCTGCTGGCTATAGCCGTCCTCGGGGCGGAAGTTCGCCGGATCCGGCGGCAGCAGCCGGCCGCCGTTCTGCTCGACGAGCTCTGCCAGCGTTGCCACCACCGAGCGGTCGAAGCACAGCAGGGGGTTTCCTGCCAGGCCTATGGTGGGCGTGAAATCGACGGGCAGCGAATAGGGTTCGCTGGCCTGCCGGTGATGCAGGGGAACCGTTGCGGTCGGGCCGTCCTCCGCCGCTTCGAATGCCTGCAGGCGCAAGGGCCCCACGCTGAGCGATTCCGGCGATTCTATCCAATGGTCGTCCCATATGACGTCCACATCGCGCTCCAGGTTGCGGGACAGCAGCGAGGGAAGCAGCTCTACCAGGCAGCCTTTGCATACGGCGGGCAGGCGCACCTCGTTCGATTCGGGGTTCTCGGCGAAGGAGTCGAGGGAGCCCCGGAAAAGGGCCGACACGGTATTGCACAGCGAATCGGGCAGGTCCGTCGAGCGCTTCTGCGCATCGATGCGCAGGCTCTCGTCCTTGTAGGAGTCCACCAGAAGCTCGATGGCCTGGGCGGGGCTGAGGGTTTCGCTGTCCTCCAGCTCTCGGTGGGCGCGCTCGTTTTCGAAATCCTCCAGGGCGGCATTCACCTGCGCGTCTATCTCCTCGGCGGCGGCATCGATGTCTATCACGGCGCAGCGGCGGTTATGCTCGGCCAGGATGCGCCGGGCCTCGGCTATGCTCACGGCATCGTAGCCGCAGTTGGCCGTTTGCAGGAATACCACATTCATAGACGGCTCGTCGATGGCGCCTTCGGCTATCCAGCGCAGGAAGAGGATCTGGTTCGAGGTCGGGTCCTCTTCGGTGGGGGGCGGTACCTGGCGCAGGGATATCCTTATAGCCAAAGGCGAGAGCACCGCATAGCCGTGGGCGGCGAACTTCCCGTCGATGCCCTTCAGCTGGTCGGTTGCCAGATGATAGGGGCGCGCCGCGATGACCACGCCGTGCTTGTCCTTGTTATGGAACAGCTCCTCCACGGTCTCGCGGTGCGTTGTGACGCATTCGGTATCGAAGGCGCGCTGGACCTGCAGGGCCCGCTCGAGCGCCTCGTAGAATTCCGCATCGGTGGGGGCGGTGCTCTTATCGAAACCGCGGATGGCCTCGAGCACCGTGGCGAACTTCTCCGGCTCATCGTAGAAGTTCCTCAGCTTCACATCCACGAGCGACGGGGCGATGAGCCCCACCTTCCCCTCGGTCACAGCGGGGATGTTGTTCTTGATGACCTCGGAATAGTTGCACAGCACAGCGCACATCGAGGTGGGTTGGTACTTCGGCGCGAACAGCGCATCGATGCCGCGGTCGATCATCTCGAAGACGCGCCCATGGGCCGATTTCGCCGGCGCGCACACGTTCTCGGAGGTGATGGTGGCCTCGGCTTGGGCGGTGAAGGCGTCCAAGCGGTCGAGATGCGGCATCGTCACCGAATAGCCCAAGGTGGTGAACAGGGTGTGCCAGAGGGGCACATAACCGTAGGAGCTGAGCGCCCCGATGATTCCCACGGTGGTCTTCCCGCGCTTCCCGAATCCCTTCTGGTCGGCGAAGGCGGCGAGTTTCGCATATTCCGCGGCGATGGCGTTCGAGCCGGTCCCATCGCCCTTCTCCCGGGGACTTCCGAAAAGAGCTGCAGCCATCTGGTGGATCCTTCCGTTCTTGTCGATGGTGCGGAAGAGCGCCCCTTCGCTGCGCGGCAGGGGGCCATTCGCTCACTGCACTTCCAAATGTACCACAAATCGCCCGTCATGGGCAGGAAAATGCCCTCGCGGAATCATCTGGGGCGGGTAATCCCTCCCCGGCCCTTTCCGGCGGCGCTATTTGAATGCCACGTGCACGGCGGCGATGCCCCCGGTGCAGTTCACCCAGCGCACGTCGCGGAACCCCGCTTCTTCCATCAAGGCTGCAAGGCCCGCCTGGTCGGGGAAGGCGCGGATGGATTTCGCCAGGTACACGAAGCCGGAGCTGTCGCCGGTGACCAGCTTGCCCCAGAAGGGGATGAGGTGGTGCAGGTAGAAATGGTACAGGCCGCGCCACAACGGGTTGGGAGGCGTGGAGAATTCCAGGCACACCAGCGCCCCGCCGGGCTTCAGCACGCGGTGCATCTCGGCCAGGGCCCGCTCGCGCTGGGGCATGTTGCGGATCCCGTAGGCCATGGTCACCGCATCGTAGGTGTTGTCGCCATAGGGGATATCCTGGGCGTCCACCACCGCGAAATCGACGGGTACGCCATCGAAGTCGCCGTGGTCGCGGTGGGCCTTCGCCACCTCCAGCATCTCGGGCACGAGGTCGGTGCACTGTATATGGGCCGGATGGAAGGTGCGGGCCGCCATGCGGGAGACATCGCCTGTCCCCCCGGCTATATCGAGCACATCCGAGTTACCGTCCAGGGGGGCCTGCTGCATCATGGTGCGCAGCCATCGGCGGTATGCCCCGAAGCTCGAGAGTGCGTTGAAGCGCTCGTAGCGGCCGGCTATGGACGAGAAGATGCCCTTCACGCGTTCGGTGGAGAGCTCCGAGGGGGCAGCCTGCCCGGTGGCGGTATCGATGGCGGTGTCATGCAGTCGGTCCATGGGTGCCAGTATAGGGCCTGGGGAAGCGGCGCCGACTGCGCCCGCAGGCTAAATGTTGCAGAAACCATAGGAACGGTGGCTGGGGTTTCCGCTGGATGGTACTATGGGCAGATACGATTCCCTCGAAGCTGCAAGGAGTTGCGGGGCCGCTTTATGCTGTTGATCGCACAATATGTCATCCCCATCGTCGGAGACACCCTCGTGGGGGGCGCCGTGCTGGTGCGGGACGGCATCATCCGCGACATCGGCGAGGCGGAGCGCATGCGCCTGCGCTATGCCGACGAGGAGGTGCGGGATTTCGGTGCCGCGGCCATCCTGCCCGGCCTCATCGACCTGCATACCCATATGGAGAACTCGGTGCTGCGGGGCATCGTGCCCGACCAGCCCTACGCCAGCTGGATCCAGGCCGTGCGCCGTGCGGCCTCGCGGCTGGATGTGCACGATTGGCATGCCTCGGCCATCTTCGGCGGCTTGGAGGCGCTTTCCGCCGGCATCACCTGTGTGGCAGATATCTCTGCAACCGGGGCCTCGTGCTCGGCCATGACGAAGCTGGGCCTGCGCGGCATCGTGTTCCGCGAAGTGGGCACCATGGACAAGCGCCGCGTGGAAGATGCCATGCGGATCGCCCGCAACGACATCGTGAACTGGGGGGAGTCCGTCGATTCCTCCCGCATCGGCATCGGCATCGCCCCGCGCGAGGCCTTCGACTGCCACCCGGCCGTGTTCAGCGATGCCGCCCGCATCGCCCGGGAAGAGGGCATCCCGCTGTCGCTATACCTGGCCGCCAGCCGCGAGGAATACGATTTCATCCGCTGGGGTACATCCGGGCTGTCCGTCGACAACATGCAGGGTCGCCGCGGCTATGTGGAGATACCCCCCTGGCTGCCCACCGGCGTGTCGCCGGTGCGCTATCTGGTGAATTGGGGCGCCTTCGAGGCCGATAACGTCATAGCCGCCCATTGCGTGCATGTGGATGCCGAGGATATCCGCAAGCTGCAGGAATACGACGTGGCCGTGGCCATCTGCCCGCGCTCCAACGCCCAGCTGTCCATGGGGGTGGCGCCCCTGCTGGAATTCATCCGATCGGGCCTGCGCGTGGGCCTGGGCACCGGCTATGCGGTGGCCACGGATTCCTCCGATATCATCAAGGAGATGCGCTACGGCATGCTGCTGAACCGCGCCATGAACCCCGGCCGGTTCATCGCGCCGGAGACCATGCTGCGCATGGCGACCATCGATGCCGCCCGCTCCCTGAAGCTGGATGGCCTCATCGGCTCCATCGAGATAGGCAAGCGGGCCGACCTCACGGCCATCGACCTGTCGGGCTCGCGCCAGGGCTCTACCGGCAACCCCGAGGCGGTGGTGGTGAACTCCAGCAGCTCCACGGATGTGCTGATGACTATGGTGGACGGCAATATCCGCTACGAGAAGGACAAATGGAACGTCGATGTCGAGGTTGCGCGGGATATCGCCCGCGTCATAGACATCAGGGGAAAGCTTAGGAAATAGCATGGCGAAGAAACCGCAGAAGGCGAAGCAGAAGCTCACGGCGAAGCAGATCGAGGAGCGGGCGCGGGCGGCCGAGGAGCGCGAGCGGCGCGTCGCAGCGGCCGCGGCGAAGAAAGCCCGTACCAAGCAGGTGTTCACCGTTATAATCTGCGTCATACTTGTTTTGGCGCTGGGCATACCCACCATCGGGCTGTCGATCCTGGGATCGGGCCTCTAGGAGGAGAACTGCAGGATGTTCGGTATAGGCGGCTTCGAGCTATTCATAATTCTGCTGTTCGGGTTCCTTATATTCGGACCCGACAAGCTTCCCGAGATCGCGAAGACGGTGGGGAAGGGCATCGCCCGCTTCCGCCAGGCCCAGCAGGAGATGAACGAGACCTTGGGCGACCAGAAGATATTCGACCCGAACAACCCCGACGAGCCGTTCAAGAACCCCGTGGAGGTGCTGGACAAGATGGCCCAGCGCCAAGAGGAGAAGAAGGCCAAGGCTGCGGGCACCGCGCAGAAGGCCGATGGTTCTGCGGCGGATAGCGCGCCGAAGGCGGCCGCCCCGGCCCCGACGGAACCGGCGGCTGAGGAGCCCCCTGGCCAGGCAGCGCCGGCCAGGGCCGAGAGCTTCACCGAGCGCAAGGCGCGCTACGAGCGCGAGCGGGCTGCGGCCCAGGGTGCCCGAGAGGGCGCCTCGGACGGGGCTGCGGATGCCGTCGCTGCCGACCCGGCGTCCAAGGGGGGTGAGTAGCATGCCCATCGGACCGGCGCGGATGCCGCTCATGGAGCATCTGGGCGAGCTGCGCATGCGGCTCGTGCGCATCGTGGTGGTGCTCATCGTGGCCATATGCGTGTTCTACCTGGCGGCCGGCACCATGGGCCAGTTCCTGCTGCTGCCCATAGCCGAGTTCCTGCCCCAGGCGGCCGACGGCGGCGTGGACCTCTACTTCCTGAATGCCTTCGACCCCTTCACGGTGAAGTTCAAGATAGCATTCTGGATGTCGGTGGTGGCCACCTCGCCCATAATCCTGTGGCAGATTCTCGCCTTCTTCCTGCCGGCGCTGAAGCCCAAGGAGCGCAAGTGGTTCATCCCCACCTTCGCCGCCGCCGTGGCCCTGTTCATCTTCGGCACCGTGTTCTGCTACCTGATCATCCTGCATCCGGCGTTCCAATGGCTGACGGACCAGACGTCGGGCCTGGGCACCGTGGCCCCCAACGCAGCCTCGTACGTGGATGTGATCATCAAGTTCGAGATAGGCTTCGGCATCGCCTTCGAGCTGCCCATCGTCATCTTCTACCTGGTGATCTTCAACATAGTGCCCTATAAGAAGCTGCGGGGCAGCTGGCGCTACATATACATAGGGCTCATGGTGTTCTCGGCCATGGTGACCCCCGATGCCAACCCCGTGACCATGCTGCTGATGTTCGCGGCCCTGCTGGCCCTGTACGAGGTGAGCCTGCTGGTGGCGCGCATCGCCCTGGCCCGCCGCCTCAAGCGCCAGGCGGCCGAGGAGGCCGAGCTCTACGGCGACGATGGCGGGGAATAGCCCATGCACGAGATGAGCATCATCGCGGGCGTGCTGGATACCGTGACCCCTTCGGCCCGGCAAGCCGGCGCCGAGCGCGTGCTGGGGATATCCCTGCGCATCGGCGATATGACCGAGGTGGTGGACGAGGCCCTGGAATTCGCCTTCGAGGTGCTCACCGAGGGAACCCTTTGCGAGGGGGCGCAGCTGACGGTGACGAAGGTGCATCCCCGCAGCGTCTGCTTCGAGTGCGGCTGCGAGTTCGACCACGACCGCTTCCACCGCTCGTGCCCCGCCTGCGGCAGCTTCCAAACCCAGGTGGTGCAGGGGCGCGAGCTGGAGATAGAGTCCATCGAGGTGGACCTTCCCGACGAGGCCGCCGAGCCCGGTGCTTCCGCCGACCGGCGGTCCTGAGAGCATAAGGAGCCCGAAGATGCGAATCGATATGCATGCACCCATCCTGGGGAAGAACGATGCTTTGGCCGCCGAGCTGCGGGAGCTCTTCGCCGCCAAGGGCGTCTATGTGCTGAACCTGCTGGCCAGCCCCGGTTCCGGCAAGACCTCGACCATCCTGGCCACCATCGACGGCTTGCGCGACGAGTTCAACATCGCCGTCATCGAGGGCGATATAGCCAGCTCGGTGGATGCCGAGACCATCAAGCGCCAGGGGCTGCCGGCCGTGCAGATCAACACGGGGGGCTCGTGCCACCTGGAGAGCGCCATGATGAAGCGGGCGGTCGAGGTGCTGGACCTTGACCGCCTGGACCTGATAATCGTGGAGAACGTGGGCAACCTGGTGTGCACCACCGACTTCGATTTGGGCGAGAACGCCAAGGCGGTCATCCTGTCGGTGCCCGAGGGCGACGACAAGCCCTTGAAATACCCGGGCATCTTCGAGATATCCGATGCCGTGCTGCTGAACAAGGTGGACACGCTGCCGGTATTCGATTTCGACACCGCCGCCTTCGAGGAGCGCGTGCGGGCGCTGAACCCCGCGGCCCCGCTGTTCCCGATGGCTGCCACCAAGGGTTCCGGGGTGCAGGAATGGACCTCCTGGCTGGGCGGCCAGATCCGGGCCTGCCAGGAACAGGGGGCCTAGGGCATCGCCGGACCGCCAGGGGCCGATTGCCGCCCCTCCCGTCGCGCCCTGCATCATCGATTCCGCAATGGTTCTGTTATCGATGGTAAATAATGCGCCCTTTTCCGATGGCATGTGCTATCGTTTCCCCGTCGGCAGAATACGATCGAAAGGAACGGTTCATGGAATTCAAGGACAGCAAGACCTATCAGAACCTGCTCACCGCCTTCGCGGGTGAGTCCCAGGCCCATATGAAGTACTCCTACTATGCCCAGAAGGCTTGCGACGACGGCTATCAGCAGATCGGCGCGATCTTCCGCGAGACCGCCCACAACGAGCGCGCCCATGCGAAGCTGTGGTTCAAGTACCTGCATGACGGCGATATCCCCGCGACGCTGGTGAACCTGAACGATGCCGCCGATGGCGAGCACTACGAGTGGACCGATATGTACGACGAGTTCGCCCGCGTTGCCGACGAGGAGGGCTACAAGGAGATAGCCGCCAAGTTCCGCCTGGTGGGCCAGGTGGAGGTTCAGCACGAGAACCGCTACCGCAAGCTCATCGGCAACGTGGAGGAGGGCATCGTGTTCTCCCGCGATGGCGACCGCACCTGGGTGTGCCGCGAGTGCGGCCATGTGGTCATCGGCCCGAAGGCCCCCATGGTGTGCCCGGTCTGCGGCGAGAACCAGTCGTTCTTCGAATTGAAACCCGAGAACTACTAGGGCGCTTGCGCATAGCATCCTGGGACCGCCCCGGTTTCTGCCGGGGCGGTTTTTCTACCTGGGCCGGGAACCACCGGGGCGGGGGCTGTGCGCCTACGGCTGCTCGGCGCGGCGGCGCTTTTGCGGATGTTCGGCATGTCGCGCCTGCGCAAGCGGCTCACAGCCCCCGCCCCCGGCGGTTCCCTGTAATGGCGGAGGCTGTACCATTTGCCATCCCGCTTCCCTTTTATGACGAGAACATGACGGATGGGAAAAAGGGGAGGAAATGTCCTTCCAATGGGCGGCTGGCGTGATATAGTACCTTCTTAGCACTCGGAGGTTGCGAGTGCTAATTTATGAGTTGGGTACTATCGGCAATGTGCGAAAGGAAGGCATCAACCATGGCACTGAAACCGCTCGGCGATCGCGTGATCGTCAAGGCCGACGAGGCCGAGGCCCAGACCGCTTCCGGTCTGTACTTGGCAAGCGAGTCGAAGGAGAAGCCCCAGACCGGTGTGGTCCTGGCAGTGGGCCAGGGCAAGGTCAACAACGAGGGCGAGCACCTGCCCATGCCCGTGAAGAAGGGCGATAAGGTCATCTTCGGCAAGTACGGCGGCACCGAGGTCACCTACGACGGCGAGGATGTGCTGATCCTGCGCGCCGACGACATCTACGCCATCTGCGAATAGCGCTGGCGATAATCCGACATCCCGCATTCGATATACGAAAGGAAGTCCTGAGCAATGGCTAAAGATATCAAGTTCGAAGCCGAGGCCCGCGGCGAGCTGGCCAAGGGCGTTACCAAGCTGGCTGATGCCGTGAAGGTGACCCTGGGCCCCAAGGGCCGCTATGTGGCCATCGAGAAATCCTACGGCGCCCCGCTGATCACCAACGACGGCGTCACCGTGGCCCGCGAGGTCGAGCTGGAGGATCCCGTTCAGAACATGGGCGCGCAGCTGGTGCGCGAGGCCGCTGTGAAGACCAACGACGTGGCCGGCGACGGCACCACCACCGCCACCCTGCTGGCCGACGTCATCGTGAACGAGGGCCTGCGCAACGTCACCGCCGGCGCCGACGCCCTGGGCATCCGCCGCGGCATCCAGAAGGCCACGGCCGCCGTGGTGGAGCAGATCAAGAAGGATTCCAAGAAGGTCTCCACCAAGGAGCAGATCGCCAACGTGGGTACCATCTCGGCCGGCGATGCCGAGATTGGCGACATGATCGCCGAGGCCATGCATGAGGTGGGCGCCGAGGGCGCCATCTCGGTGGAGGAGAGCCAGACCTTCGGCATCGAGATGGAGATAGTCGAGGGCATGCAGTACGACCGCGGCTACATCTCGCCCTACATGGCCACCGACATGGAGCGCATGGAGGCCGTGTTGCCCGATCCCTTCATACTGCTGACCGACCAGAAGATCGCCAACGTGCAGGACATGGTTCCCCTGTTGGAGGAGGTCATGAAATCCGGCCGCGGCCTGCTGATCGTAGCCGAGGACGTCGAGGGCGAGGCCCTGGCCACCCTGCTGCTGAACAAGCTGCGCGGCACCCTGAACGTGGTGGCCGTGAAGGCCCCCGGCTTCGGCGACCGCCGCAAGCGCATCCTGGAGGATATCGCCGTGGTCACCGGCGCCGAGCCCATCATGAAGGACTTCGGCATGTCCCTGGCCGATGCCACCGTGGCCAACTGCGGCCATGCCCGCACCGTGAAGGTGACCAAGGATTCGTTCCTGGTGGTGGACGGCGCCGGCAAGAAGGCCGCCATCAAGGAGCGCATCGCCCAGATCAAGGCCGAGCTCGACCACACCGAGAGCGATTTCGACAAGGAGAAGCTGCAGGAGCGCCTGTCGAAGCTCTCCGGCGGCGTGGCCGTGCTGAAGGTGGGTGCTGCCACCGAGCCCGAGCTGAAGGAGAAGAAGAGCCGCATCGAGGACGCCCTGCAGGCCACCCGTGCGGCCGTGGAGGAGGGCATCGTCGCCGGCGGCGGCGTGGCCCTGGTGAACGCCCTGCCGGCCCTGAAGAAGGTCGAGACCGACGATTTGGACGAGAAGGTGGGCGTCGACATCATCCGCAAGGCCGTGGAGGCCCCGCTGCGCGCCATCGCCTCCAACGCCGGCTACGAGGGCTCCGTGGTGGTGGAGAAGGTGAAGACTCTGAAGAAGGGCGAGGGCCTGAACTGCGCCACCGGCGAGTACGGCAACCTCATCGCCATGGGCGTGTCCGACCCGGTGAAGGTGACCCGCACGGCCCTGGAGTCCGCTGCCTCCGTGGCGGCTCTGATCCTGATCACCGAGGCCACCATCAACGAGATCCCCAAGGATCCCGACCCCGCTGCCGCTGCGGCCGCCGCCGCTGCCGGCATGGGCGGCGGCATGATGTAACAGGTTTCGGCGGCTTGCCAGCCACCGAAACTGCTCGTCCGCTCAGGCTTCCTGCGGCACGCACCCTGGGCGCTCAAAGAGCCCGCCATGGCCAAAAGGCCAATGGCGGGCTCTTTTCACGCCCATGGCACGCACCGCAGAAACCCTGAGCTACTTCCTAGCGCCATCCTGTCAGTTCGCATTCAAGGGGGTGCCCGTGGCGCAAAGGCCAATGGGCACCCCCTTTCATGCGACCTATGCGCACCTCGGGGCTTCTCCGCTGCATACTAGCGCCAACCTGCGAGCGGGTGTCAGGGCGTGTCAGGGGACGTGTGCTTTGACACATTTTTATAGGGGTTCGGATATCGTCCTTCAGAATGCAGCGGGAGCGGGCGCTTGCAGGTTGCATCTGCTGTTCCGGTTGCCCCCGCTATCGATCCTCTTGCTGCTTCGCTTTCTTCGGGTGCTCTGCTAGAATAGCGTTCGCACGGGATTCGGGCCCTTAGCTCAGTTGGTAGAGCAGGGGACTTTTAATCCCAAGGTCGGGGGTTCGAGTCCCCCAGGGCCCACCAGCGAGCACTGGGGTGTCGTCCAATGGCAGGACTCTGGTTTTTGGTGCCAGCTATCGGGGTTCGAATCCCTGTGCCCCAGCCATCGAAATCCCAATTCAGAAACATGTAAGCGAACGTCCCCCGCCACGCCTCGATACCCTCACGCGGCGTAATTTCAGGAAAATATCGGTTGGGGCTGTTGTATCCCGCACACTTTATATGGTATAAGAGTATGCAAATATACACTATGGATTGATGATTCCGGACGAATGCCGGCTATATTTCGTCGTACCGTCCGATGAGATGAGGGAATGCCCGTGGCGACTCGCGGCAAGCATGGAAAAGCCCCTGATGGGGGGCAGAGCTACGGCAAGCATGCCGCCGATGTGCGCATCGGCATCGATTTCACCCAGGTTGCCATCTCCCTGCTTCTGCTGGCCGCGTTGGCCATCATACCGTTCTCGTTCAACCGCATGCTGGTGGCGATGGATTCCCAGGCTTTCGCCGATGCCACCAAGCCGGCGGGTGCGGTTCTGTCGGAGGCCACCCAAACCGCGGTCAAACCCCTGGCCGCCGCAGCCGCCGAGGCTACGGAGCTCGTGAAGGCTGGCGCAATCCATGCCCCCTCGGCTGTGGAGGCCATCCCCGAGGCCGAGGTCCTGCGTGCCGCACTTCCCGCCGTGGGCTATACGGAGCGCGTGGGGGAGAAGCGGCAGGCGTCCCTGATGGACGGGGGCTGCGAGCTGGTCTCCCTGGCCATCGTGCTGGATGCTTTGGGGTTCAATCCCGATATCCACGGGATCGTGGAGGACCACCTGGTCATCGACGGCCATTTCGCCACCGGCTACACCGGCGACCCCTATCATCTGGGCGGCGGTTATCCGGCGGGGATCGCCGATGCCGCCAACGGCTATCTGGCCGCCCAGGGCAGCAGCGTGCGCGCCCATGATATCACCGGTGCGGCATTCGATTCGCTCGAGGCCTACGTGCAGAAGGGCTATCCGGTGATGGTATGGGCTACCATGGGTTTCGCCGACCCGCTGTTCACCGGATCCTTCGATGGCGGCCTGGAATGGTACAGCAACGAGCACTGCGTGGTGCTTTACGGCGTAGAGGGCGGTAAGGTGCTGGTTAGCGATCCCATGGACGGCTTGGTCGAGCGCGATGCCGACCGCTTCGCAGAGATCTACGGGGCCTGCGGCAGCATGGCCATGGTGCTTCTATGATAGGTGTGGTGGATGTAGGGGGAGGGGAGCGCGGGGCCTACGGCTGCGGCGTCCTCGACCAGTGCCTCGACCAGGGCATCGGCTTCGACTGCTGCGTGGGGGTATCTGCCGGTGCGGCCAACCTCGCCTCGTACCTGGCGGGTCAGAAGGGGCGCAACTTCGCTTTCTATTCCCATTACAGCTTCCGGCCCCAATACATGGGCCTGGGTTTGCTCCTGCGCAAGCGCGAATACGCCGACCTCGACTACATCTACGGCACCCTGTCGGATGCCGCAGGCGAGTACCCCTTGGATTTCCCCGCCATGCAGGCTGCGGGGAAGGATTTCATCATAGTGGCCACCGATGCTGCCACCGCCCTGCCGGCCTACTTCACCTTGGATGATATGGCTCAGGACGACTATGCGGCGATCAAGGCATCCTCGGCCCTGCCGCTGGTGAGCCGCCCGTATCCCGTGCATGGGCGCCCCTGCTTCGACGGGGGCTTGTCGGACCCGATCCCCGTGCGCAAGGCGCTCGAGCAGGGCTGCGAGAAAGTTGTGGTCATCCTCACGCGCCCGCGGGATTACTATCGCTCGGCCAAACGCGACACCGCCTTGGCCCGCCTGGTGGCACCCAAGTACCCCCGCATAGCCGAAGCGCTGGTGAACCGCGCGGGCCTCTATAACCTGCAGCTGGACCTTGCGAAGAAGTACGAGCGCGAGGGGAGGGCGCTCATCGTGGCCCCCGACAGCATCGGCGATATGCAGACGCTCACCAAGGACCGCAGCGAGATCGAGGGGCTCTACGCCAAGGGCTATCGCGACGGGCTGGCCATCGCCGGCTTCCTGTCCTAGGCGCGGCCTGCGCCTGGAATCCTATCGCAGCAGCTCTGCAAGCCTGCCGTTGGCCAGCAGGGTGAGGTGCTGGGTCGCCCGCGAGATGGCTGTGTACAGTCGATGGCGCCGCAGCGGCTCGTCGGGGAAGGCCCCCTCCTGCACATCGGGTACGATGACGCGGTCGAACTCCAGGCCCTTCGCCAGCTTCACATCCAGCAGCACCACGCCCTCGCCGGGCAGCTCGCCGTCTTCCGGCAGCAGGTGCAGCGGCTCTCCCTCGAGCATCTGGGCCAGGCCCCGGGCGCGGCTGCGGCTGTTGGCGATGAGCGCCGAGAGCCCCCCTTCCGCCGCTGCCGCCCGTACCGCTTGCCTGAGGGCATCCTCGTAGGCTGCAGGATCGGCCTCCTCGATGATGACGGGTGCCTCGCCGGGGCGCTGCACCGATTCCGCCTTCACCCGCTGGTCGGGGGGCAGAAGCTTGCAGAAGAGAGCCGTTATCTCGGGGGACGACCGGTAGCTTATGTTGAGGGAGCATTCATCCACGGAGCCCACGGCTTCCTCGAACAGCCTGCGGATATCGCGGAAGTCCGCCGTGCCCTTGCGCACCGCCTGGTTCTGGTCGCCCAGCATGAGGAAGTGCGCCTGGGGGAAGTAGCGGGCCAGCACCGCCAGCTGGGGAAGCGTGTAGTCCTGCACCTCGTCTATCATCACGTAGCGGGCGCGGCGTTGGCCGCCGCCCAGCAGGGCCAGCCGCAGGTACAGCCACTCGGCGGCATCGAGGGTCTCCTTGCCCAGCAGCCGGCGGCCGAAGCGGTCCAGCCGCAGCCAGGCGCCCTCTTCGATCATGCGGTCGACCTCGCGGTAGCGCCAGGCCAGCCATTGCCGGGTGCGCTCCGGCAGCTCCTCGTCGCCCAGGGGCAGCACCACCTGGCCGAAGATGGCGATCTGCTCTTCGGTGGACAGCTCCAGCAGAGCGTCCTGCTCGTCCTCGTCCTTGGATAGGCGCAGGATGCGCTGGGCCACTTTCTCCTGCATGTCCTCGATGGCCAGGGTGCTGCGGTGGGGGCCCAGGGGCAGATGGTCGAATTTGTCGAAGGAAGCGCGGGCCGAGGCCGCCGACAGCACCTTCTCGGCGCCCAGGCGGATATCGCAGAAATCGTCGCGGTCGAGGGAGGCGCGGCCCAGCCCCTCGTCGATGGCCCGGAATATCGAGAGGTCCTCCATCTTCCCGATGCCGCGCCCCGCGAGCCCCAGGCGCGCCATGAGGTCGTCCCAGGTGAGGATGGCCGGGTTCGATTCCCCCATATCGGGCAGCACGTTGTCGATGTAGCGCCCGAACACGGGGTTGGGGGTTATCAGGAACACATCGCCGGGGTCCAGGTTGTCGCGCTCCTTATAGAAGAGGTAGGCGATGCGCTGCAGCAGCACGGAGGTCTTCCCCGACCCGGCGATGCCCTGTACCAGCAGGGCCGGCACGTCGCGGTGGCGGATCACCTCGTTCTGCTCCTTCTGTATGGTCGCGGTGATGGCCCCCAGGCGCGCGCTGTGGCGGGCGGTGAGGGATTTCAGCAGCAGCGGGTCCTCGATGGCCACGGTGGTGTCGAAGCAGGCGTTCAGCTTATCGCGGGTTATGTCGAACTGGCGGCGCAGCAGCAGGTTCACCTGTATGGTGCGCCCGTTGGCCTCGTAGCTGGTGGGTCCGTTCGCCTGGTTGTAGTAGACCTCCGCCACGGGGCTGCGCCAGTCGACGATGAAATGCCGGCGCTTGTCGTCGGTCATGCCGGCGGCCCCGATGTAGATGTCCTTCGGTTGGCCGCCTTGGGGGAACTGCAGGCGCACCTTTGCGAAGTAGGGCGCGCGCAGCAGCACCTCGGTGCGGCGCAGCTTCTCGGTGTTGATGTCGGCGGATAGGTTGTAGCCCTCGATGATGCGGTTCAGCGCCTCGAGCTCGGTGAGGGTCTCCAGCTGGATGTCGGCGGAGAAATCGCGTGTGAGCTCGTCGAAGAGGTTCTCCTTGTCCTCCAGGGCCTCCGCCAGGTCGCCTTCGAGCTGCCCGCGCACCTCGTCGCGTATGGCCAGCAGCTTGGCATAGGTTTCGCTGAGATGAGCCTGCTCTTCCTCGAAAACGGCGTCCATAGGGTCTCCTTCGCCCGAAAAATCGGATGAACCATGGTAGCACAGAATACGGGGGCGCTGCTGCGGACCGGCCGGGGTTCTCCCGTGGGAAAACGGGCCCTATCGGGGTACAATGGGAACACGAGGGTTTTCATCCACCGACAAGCTGTAACCCGAGCATCGAAGGAGTGCCATGAAACGCCGTGTAGGAATCTTCGCTATCGTTCTCGCCTTGGCCGTGGGCCTGATGGGGGTTGGCTGCAGCCAGGCTTCCGGGTCGGCGGACAACGCCATAACCGTGTCGGCTTCCGGGACCGCCCTGGTGGCCACCGACAAGGCCGACATCTCCATATTGGTGACCAGCCATGGCGGCACCTACGAGGAAGCCCAGGCGAACGGGACGCGCCTTGCCAACGATGTGATAGCGCGCCTGAAGACCGCCGGGGCCGATGAGGCGAACGTGGCCGCCGAGGCCGGCGAGGCCGTGCCCGTGTACGGCGGCATCGTGGAAGAGCAGATCATGGACGGCTACTTCGATTGGGACGGCAACTGGATCGAGACCGGCCCCACGACCGTCTACTACGATATGACCGGCGAGATAACCGGCTACGACCAGACCACCACCGTAACCGTGAAAGCCATCGACGCCGCCGCCCTGCCCACCATGCTGAAGGAGGCCGTGGCCGCCGGCGCCACGGATTTCGCGAACCTGACCTACAGCGTGGGCGACCGCGCGGCGGCCTACCAGGCGGCCCTCACCGCCGCCGTGGATGCCGCCCATGCCAAGGCGGAGACCCTGGCCGGCGCCAGCAAGGTGTATGTGGGGCGCGTGGTGAACATGGTGGAGGAATCCGATGCCTCCGCGCTGACGCTGACCGCCGCGGGCAATGCCGATGCGCTGGATGCGGCCGATACCTCCACGCTGGATGTGCAGGCGCCGGAGATCCCCGTAGAGGCCAGCGTCACGGTGAGCTACGCCATCTCCTAGGACTCGCAACCCGGAGGGACTGCAGGAAGGGGGCTCCCATGCGGATCCTCATGATCAACCATTTTCCCTTGGAGGGGTCGGGCAGCGGTACCTATACGAAGAACCTCGCCACCCAGCTGGCCAAGATAGGCCACGAGGTATGCGTCATCCTGCCCGAGAACTCCCGGGATA
Source organism: uncultured Eggerthellaceae bacterium (assembly GCA_947564425.1). Classification (GTDB taxonomy): domain Bacteria; phylum Actinomycetota; class Coriobacteriia; order Coriobacteriales; family Eggerthellaceae; genus UBA9715. The sequence goes on along the minus strand of CANOBU010000010.1, from coordinate 9,006 downwards.
TCCAGCAGTACGAGGGGGTGCGCCTGCATCCGGTGTTCTTCACCGACCCTGCCGACCCCGCCGCCGCGCCAGAAGGGGCGCTCGATTTCAATTTCCCCTGCTTCACCACCCATCCGCGTTCGCTCACGGCCTTCGACGACCTTACCGAACAGCAGATGGGGGCCTATACCGCCGCCTTCGGCGAGGCCATCGACCGGGAGGTGCGCGATTTCGCCCCCGATGTGATCCACGGGCAGCACGTATGGGTGCTGCCGTCGCTGGCCGCGGGCAAAGGGGCGCCGCTGGTGCTCACGGCCCACGGCACCGACCTGATGGGCTACGAAAAATGGCCTCAGCTGCGCCATTACGCCGACGGGGCCATGCAGGCGGCGCAGAAGGTCATCTGCATATCCGCCGACAACGAGGCCCTGGTGCGCAAGGTGTTTCCCCGCTGGGGGGATAAGATCGTGCGCATGCGCAACGGCTACAACCCCGATATCTTCTTCCAGAAGCCCCTCGACCGCGCCGAGGTGCTGGGGCGCTACGGCATCGACTGCGGGAACCGCCCCGTCATCCTGTTCGCCGGCAAGATGACCCGCTTCAAAGGTATCGACGTGCTGCTGGATGCGGCGGCCATCTTCCAGCGCGACCTCCCCGACGCGTTGCTGGTGCTGGCCGGCCACGGGGAGGAGCGCGCCGCCCTGGAGGCCCAGGCGGCGGCCCTGGGTCTGCAGAACGTGCACTTCATAGGGAATGTGTCGCAGCAGCAGCTGGCCGACCTGTACCGCGCAGCCGATATCGACTTGGTGCCGTCGCGCCGGGAGCCCTTCGGTCTGGTGGCCGTGGAGGCCATGGCCTGCGGCACGCCGGTGGTAGCGACGAACCAGGGCGGCCTGCCCGATTTCGTGAACAGCGCGGTGGGGGAGCTCGTGAACCCCGAGGATGCCCGGGATCTGGCCCGCGGCGTGACGGAGACGCTGCAGCGGGCCCTGGCTGACCCGGGATGGCGCGACCGGGTGGCCGCCTATGCCCGCGAGAACTATTCCCAGGCCGCGATCATCCGCGAGCTGGACGAGCTGTACCGCGCAGTCGCCGGGGCCTAAGGGGCCGCCGGCAGATAGCGGCCCGTGATGCTGTCCTCATCGGCCGCCACGGCCTCGGGGGTGCCTGCCGCCACGATGCGGCCGCCCGCCTGGCCGCCGCCGGGGCCCAGGTCGATGATGTAGTCGGCATTGGCTATGAGGTCCAGGTCGTGTTCGATCACCAGCACCGTGGCCCCGCGGTCGATCAGCGACTGCAGCACCCCTATGAGCACCTCCACGTCCAGGGGATGCAGCCCGATGGTGGGCTCGTCGAACACGAACAGGGCGTCTTCCTGGTTGCGCCCTATCTCGCTTGCCAGCTTCAGGCGCTGGGCCTCGCCGCCCGAGAGGGCCGGGGTGGATTCGCCCAGGGTGAGGTAGCCCAGGCCCAGGTCGTGGAGGGTCTGCAGCGATGCGCATACCTTCTTCAGGTTGGTTGCCTCGGCCAGCACCTCGTCGACGGTCTGGGCCAGCAGCGCCGGCAGCGATTTCTCGACCGCGCTGCCGTCGGCGGCCTTCAGCCGATGGGTTATGCGCCGGCCCTCGTCGCTGTAGCGCGAGCCCCGGCAATCGGGGCATTGGATGTCCACATCGGGCAGGAACTGCACATCGAGGGAGATCTGCCCCGTGCCATCGCAGGTGGGGCAGCGCAGCGAGCCCGTATTGTACGAGAAGTCGCCGGCTTTGAGCCCTGCCTCCTTCGCCTGGGGGCTGGCGGCGAAGGCCCGGCGCAGGTTGTCCATCACCCCCGAGTACGTGGCTACGGTGGAGCGCACGTTGGCGCCGATGGGGGTGGAGTCGATGAGGTCCACCCGGCTGAGCCCCTCGGCGCTCACCTTCCGCACGGGCAGCGGCAGCTTCGTTCCGGCGATATGCGCCTTCAGCCCCGGCACCAGGCTCTCGAGCACCAGGGTGGTCTTGCCCGAGCCCGACACGCCGGTGATGGCCGTCAGGCGCCGGCGCGGTATGCGCGCATGCAGGGGCTTCACCGTGTGGATGGCATCGGTCTCGATGTCTATGGCGCCGTGTTCGAACATGTTACCGGCGCTTGCGCGCGGGCGGGCCTGCACCCGGCGCCTGCCCGATAGGAAGCCGCCGATGCGGCTTGCGGGGTCGGCTTCTATGGAGGCGACGGTCCCCTGGGCTATCACGCGTCCCCCGTCGGCGCCGCTGCCGGGGCCTATCTCGATGATCCATTCGCAGCGGCGCAGCAGCTGGGCATCGTGGTCCACCACCACGACGGAGTTCCCGTCGGCCAGCAGGTCGTCTATCACGCCCAGGAGGCCGTCCACATTGGAGGGGTGCAGCCCGATGGAGGGCTCGTCCAGCACGTACAGCACGCCGGTGGTGCGGTTGCGCACGGCCCGGGTGAGCTCCACCCGCTGGCGCTCGCCGGTGGAAAGCGTGTTGGAGGCGCGGTCGAGGGCGAGGTACCCCAGCCCCAGCTGCTGCAGGCGCGCCATGGGCTCGGCCATGCCCGATAGGATCTCCTTGGCCATGGCACGCATCTCGGCGGGGGTGCCCTTTCGCACGGCGGGTACCCACTGCTGCAGCTCGTCCAGCGTCATGGCCGTGGCCTGGGCCAGGTTCAGGCCGCAGACCAGCGGCGCGCGGGCCGCATCCGACAGCCGCGAGCCCCCGCAATCGGGGCAGGCCTCCTCTTTCAGGAACTTCGCCACCCGGGCCAGGCCCTTGTCGTCCTTCACCTTGGCCAGGGCGTTGCGCACGGTGTTCTCGGCGCTGTAGTAGGTGAAGTCGAGCTCGGTGGCGTGGTCTTTGTTCTTGGGCACGTACAGGATATGCCGCTTCTCCATGGGGCCGTGCAGCACGATGTCCTTCTCGGCATCGGTGAGGTCCTTGTAGGGCACGTCGATGCGCACCCCCATGGCCTGCGCCACCTGGGGCATGAGCGACCACATCAGCTGGCGCCAGGGGGCCACCGCCCCTTCCTCCAAGGTCAGGTCCGGATCGGCGATCAAGGCCGATTCGTCCACCTCGCGCACCACGCCGGTGCCGCCGCAGGTAGGGCAGGCGCCGGCGCTGTTGAAGGCGAGGTCCTCGGCTCCGGGGCCGTAGAACTCCACCCCGCACACGGGGCAGGTGATGGGCTTTTCCAGGGCCACGTTCATGGTGGGGGGTGCATAGTGGCCGTTCGGGCAGCGGTGGCTGCCCAGGCGCGAGAAGGCCAGGCGCAGGTAGTTCAGAAGCTCGGTGGCGGTGCCGAAGGTGGAGCGTATATCCGGGATGCCGGGGCGCTGGCGCAGGGCCAGGGCAGCGGGCACGTAGCGCACGGCGTCCACATCGGCCCGTGCGGTCTGGGCGATGCGGCGTCGCGTGTAGGTGGACAGCGCATCCAGGTAGCGCCGCGACCCCTCGGCATACAGCACGCCCAGGGCCAGGGAGCTCTTGCCGCTGCCGGACACCCCCGCAATGCCCACGAAGCTGTCCAGCGGCACATCCACGTCGATATCCTTCAGGTTGTGGACCCGTGCGCCCCGCACCTCTATGCACGATGGCTCCTTGTGGGCTGCCATGGGACCTCCCGTCCTCGTTCGCCTTTCCTTCCAGTGTAAACCGGTCCGGGGCCGCTGCCCATGGCATTTCGCCCACGGTCCGTTGCCATCCCGGCGGCTTTCCGGCGGCGGCTTTGCTAGAATGGGCCCATGATTCCGATTTCTGCCATCAAACGGCTGCGGGGAATCCTCGGCGAGGGGAACCTGCTGACCGACGAGCCCATGGCCGCCCACACCACCTTCAGGGTGGGCGGGCCGGCCGACGCCTTCGCCACCCCCGATTCCATCGAGGCTGTGGGCGCCGTTGCGGCATTCTGCCGCGAAGGGGGAATTCCCCTGTACGTGATGGGCTGCGGCAGCAACCTGCTGGTGGCCGATGCGGGTCTGCGGGGCGTGGTGCTGCGCATCGGGCCGAAGCTGGCGGATGTGCAGGTGGAAGGGGAGCAGGTGCGGGTGCAGGCCGGCGCCACCAATGCGAAGGTCGCCCGGGCGGCGCTGGAGGCGGGGCTGGGCGGCTTCGAGTTCGCCGCCGGCATACCCGGCAGCCTGGGCGGGGCCGCCATCATGAACGCCGGGGCCTATGGCGGCGAGCTGCGCGATGTTGCCCGGGCCGTGACCTGCTTGTCGCCTGCGGGCGAGGTGGTGCGCCTTTCCGCCGCCGAGGCCGATTGGGGCTACCGCCGCTCCATGATGGGCGAGCGGGGGTACATCGTGCTGGGCGCGGAGCTTCGGCTGCAGCCCGACGATCCGGCTGTCATCCGGCAGCGCATGGACGACCTGGCTGCCCGTCGCAACCGGAAGCAGCCCCTCGATATGCCCAGCGCCGGTTCCACCTTCAAGCGCCCCGAGGGGCATTTCGCGGGCAAGCTCATCCAGGATGCCGGCTTCCAGGGCTACCGGGTGGGGGGCGCCGAGGTTTCGCGCAAGCATGCTGGCTTCGTGGTGAATGCGGGGGACGCCACGGCCGCCGATATACGGCAGCTGATGGACGATGTGGCCGCCGGCGTGGCCGAGCGCTTCGGCGTGGCCCTGCAGCCCGAGGTGCGCCTGTGGGGGTTCGGCGACTCGTAGGGGGCGTCCTGTGTTCCCCGTCTTGTGATTTCATGGACCATCTGTCGATTGGCCGGGGGCCGTTTTGGCATTCGGCCCCTGCGGATGGTAGAGTGGTTCCATCGCGAAAGCGCATCGACGAGGAAGAGGAGCCGCCATGCTCTACCGTGTCATGGACAAGTCGCAGCTGCCTGCGCTCGTCCGTGGGTTTATGGAGTCCTACGAGGTCGTTGCCCCTGTGAAGCGGGGGGAGCGCTATGTGTTCGACACCGTCGATTCCCCCGACCAGATAGCCCTCGATTACCCCCAGACCGCCTCCTCGGCGAAGAAGTACCTGTTCCCCCCTGTGGAGGCCATGATGAGGTTCGATGCCCGGGCCAACCTGGTGCAGGATTTCGTGCAGGAGGTGAAGCCCCGGGTCATCTTCGGGGCCCATGCCTGCGACATAAGCGGATTCAACCGGCTCGACCTGGCCCTTGCCCAGGGGAAGTACACCGACCCCTACTATGCGGCGCGCCGGGCGGCGACGCTGGTGGTGGGTATAAGCTGCATGCCTACCGACACCTGTTTCTGCCAGCTGATGGGAGCCGATGAGGTGCAGTTCGGCTACGACCTGTTCCTCTACGACATCGGGGACAAGTACCTGGTGTCGATGTCCAGCGTAGAGGCCACCAACATCCTGGAGGCCTGTTGCGAGATAGCCGAGGCGACCGACGATGATCGCCGGGCCTTCCGCCTGGCCACGCGCCGCCATCAGGCGGCCTTCAACCCGGATATCCCCCATGTGGAGGATGTGCCCATGCTGATGGACGTGTTCCATTTCGACCCGTTCTGGGACGAGCTGGGGGGCCGGTGCCTGTCGTGTTCGGCCTGCGCCAGCGTGTGTCCCACCTGCTACTGCTTCGACATACGCGACGTGCTTCAGGAGGATTCCGACGCCGGTGTGCGCGAACGCACCTGGGATGCCTGCACCAGCCCCGATTTCGCCTTGGTGGCCGGCGGCCACAACTTCCGCCCCACGGGACGCGACCGGGTACGCCACCGGATGTACCATAAGCTGAACGGCTTCATGGTGAACCACGACCGCATGCTGTGCACCGGCTGCGGGCGCTGCGTGGCGGCCTGCAAGGCGGATATCGACCCGATCCAGGTGCTGAGGTTCTTCGATGAGAAGGGGGCCCGTGATGACCGATAGCGTTGGGGCCAGCCCCTTGGCTGTGCGGGCGCTCACCGAGGCGCCCCATGTGATGACCGGACAGGAGATGCTGATGGGCAACGCCTATCGGCCCTGGCCGGCGCGCATCACCTCGATCCGCGAGCTGACGGCCCACGAGAAGCTGTTCGAGTTCCGCCTGACCGACGAACGCGTGCGCGAGGCTTTCGTGCACGAGCCGGGGCAGTTCGTGGAGCTGTCGCTGTTCGGCGTGGGCGAGGTGCCCATATCCATAACCAGCTCGCCGACCAAGCAGGGTTTCATCGAGCTGTGCGTGCGGCGCACCGGCACGGTGACCGAGCAGCTGCATCGGATGCAATGCGGCGATATCGTGGGGCTGCGGGGCCCCTTCGGCCGCGGTTTCCCCGTGGAGCAGATGCGCGGCAACGACATCCTGGTGGTGGCCGGCGGCCTGGGGATAGCGCCGGTGCGCTCGCTGATCAACTACATCCACGACAACCGCTCCGATTTCGGGAAGGTCACCATCGTGTACGGCTCGCGCACGCCGGCCGATATCATGTTCCGCGACCAGTTCGAGATGTGGCGGCACCGCAAGGACTTCGACCTGATCCTGACGGTGGACGAACCCGACGATACCTGGGATGGGGAAGTGGGCGTGGTGACCGAGCCCATGAAGAAGCTGGACATAAACCCTGCCAATACCTTCGGCGCCGTGTGCGGGCCGCCGGTGATGTACCGGTTCGTGGTGGAGGTCATGCGCGAGAAGAATATCAGCTACGACCACATATACATGAGCTTCGAGCGCCATATGAAGTGCGGCATGGGCAAGTGCGGCCACTGCCAGATCGGGCACCAGTACTGCTGCATCGACGGGCCCGTGTTCAACTATTGGGAAGCCAAGAATATCCAGGGGTCGATGTAATATGGGCGCCTTCAGCATGATCACCGACAATCCCCGGCCTCGGCCCCGCGTAGTGGTGGTGGGCCTGGCCAGCTGCTTCGGTTGCCAGCTGCAGATAACCAACAGCGAACCGCACCTGATGGAGCTTCTGGACCAGATAGACCTGGAGTATTGGCAGCTGGTGACCAGCGAGGACATGCCCGATGCCTACGATGTGGCCATCATAGAGGGCTCGGTGACCACCCGGGAATCCGAGGATCTGGTGCGGCGCGTGCGAGAGAAGGCGGCCCATGTGATGGCCATCGGCGCGTGCGCGGTGACCGGCGGCGTCACCGGCATGGCCGAGAACGCCCTGGCCCGGCGTGTGGGCGAGGTGTACGGCGATGCCGTGCCCGAGGCTTGCGGGCAGATGATAGAGCCGAGGCCGGTCGATGCCGTGATCACCGTGGATTCGCGGGTGTACTGCTGTCCCATCGATGCGAGGGATTTCGCGACGCAGCTGCAGCGGGTGCTGTTCGGATCTAACGCCGTGCGCGAGGAGCGTGCCCTGTGCGCCGATTGCAAACGCAACGAGAACGACTGCTTCTTCAACCAGGGCGAGCTGTGCATGGGGCTGGTCACGCGGGCCGGGTGCAATGCGCGCTGCGTGAACCGCGGGCGGCCCTGCTTCGGGTGCGCCGGGCTGTCGAGTGCTGCCAACCTGGATTCCACCCGCCAGGCCTGCGAGCGCTACGGTGTGCCCGCAGCCCGGTTCGACAAGGCGCTGCAGATGTTCAGCCAGGTGCCGCTCTCGCAAGCGGGGCGCCAGGGCGATGACGAGCCCGTGGCCGGGACGGCGGTCGGGAAGGGGGCCCGATGAAAGCGGCCATAAACGTAGACCATGTGGCCCGCATCGAGGGTCATGGGAACATCCATGTGGTGATAGAGGACGGCGCGGTGAAGACCGTGCAGATGGAGGTTATCGAGGCGGCCCGGCTGTTCGAGTCGATGGTGCAGGGGCGCATCTTCAGCGAGGTGCCCTACATCGCCTCGCGGGTGTGCGGCATCTGCTCGGCCAGCCATACCGTGACCGACATATTGGCCATCGAGCGCATATTCGGGGTGCAGGTGACCGACCGCACCCATGCCCTGCGGGAGCTTCTGGTGTACGGGTCGTACCTGCAGAACCACGGTACGCACCTGTATGTGCTGGCGGCTCCGGATTTCCTGGGGCAGAAGAGCGTGTTTCCCCTGCAGGAGGCCGACCCGGCGCTGTTCGATCACGCCCTGGCCCTGAAGGAGCTGGGCAACCGCCTGTGCACGAAGGTGGGCGGCCGCTCGATTCACCCCATCACGGCGGTGGTGGGCGGCTTCACCAGCGAGATATCGCGCGACGAATACCTGTGGCTTGCCGATGAGATGGATGCCATGAGGCCTTTCGCCCTGCAGACGGTGGACTTGTTCAACTCGTTTGCGGTGCCGGACATCCGAAGCGCCGGCGATGTGCTGGCCATGTGCGCGCCCGATAAGTTCCCCGTGTGCGACTCGCGCCAGGCGCGGTTCGTGGACGGCGGGGCGGTGTTCGACGCCGATGATTGGGGCGAATACATCGAGGAGTACCGGGTGGCGCATTCCGGGGCGCTGTTCGCGCGGGAACGGCAGACCGGCACGCCTTATATGACCAGCGCCCTGGCTCGCATGAACGTATCGTGGGATTTCCTGTGCAAGGATGCCAAGGTGGCGGCTGCCAAGGCGGGCTTGCGTCCGCCGGAGCGCAACCCCTTCCGCAACAACGTGGCCCAGGCCATCGAGCTGGTGGACGCCCTGGAGCGCTGCGCGGGCATCTGCCGGCGCCTGGCGGCCGATGAGTTCGAGGGGTCGAGTGCTGTGGTGCCCTATCAGGTGCGGGGCGGCCGCGGGGTGGGCTACACCGAGGCCCCGCGCGGGGCGCTGTTCCATGATCTGACGCTGGATGACGACGGCTGCGTGGTGAAGGCGAGCATCGTGACTCCCACGGCCCAGAATGTCGCCAATCTGGAATGCGACATGCGCCTGCTTGCCGAGAAGATGGTGGCCGAAGGGGCGGATGAGGCCGACATCCGGGCAGAGATCGAGAAGCTGGTGCGCGCCTACGACCCCTGCTTGAGCTGCAGCGTGCATTAGGGGTATGGGGGTAAGGGAGAGTTCGGTTCCGGATTCTACAGATGGGGAACGTCCAAGAAAGCCACTGAGCACTTTTTCAAAGGTGTTTTACTGTCCAATGAATGGGACATCGGGAGATTTCTAATGGGATAGGATATGAGAAGGTCCTCGACCTGCAAGATGCTA
>CANOBU010000009.1 GCA_947564425.1 uncultured Eggerthellaceae bacterium | reverse complement strand
AAGGTCCACTATCTGGGCACCTCCGTGCCTGTGGAGAAGCTGGTGAACGCCGCCATCGAGCTGGATGCCGATGTGATTATGGCCTCCACCATCATCAGCCACGACGACATCCACTACAAGAACATCGCCGCCATCGACCAGCTGGCGAAGGAGATGGGCGTCCGCGAGAAGCTGATCTTCATCGCCGGCGGCACCCAGGTGACGCCGGAGCTGGCCGTCGCCAACGGCGCCGACGCCGGCTTTGGCCGCGGCAGCAAGGGCATCCATGACGCCACCTTTATGGTGAAGCGGCGCCGGGAGCTGGAGGCTGCCGGGAAGTGGCCCAGATAATCTGTTAGGAAAGGCCCGGGGCGCCGGGCGGCGGGGGTGCTTTGCATTCGCGCCGCCCCGGCGCGGGGGGCGGGAATCCAAGGGGGCGCTGCGGGGCCTATCGGTGCGATTATGGTATCTATTCGGGCTCATGGGCGCTTCCGGTGCGTACCTTTCTCAACTCTCTCAAAGCCGAAGCAACATAATAAACGGTGGTGGCCAGGGCCAGGGCCAAACCCAGGTAAACTGCCCAGATAGCCCATGAACAGGACACGGAATTGAAACCTGGCAGCCAGGGGGCATCGCACAGGCCCAAGCCGGGCACCAGAGGCACGTTCAGTATGAGGCCCGCCATGCCGATGAACAGGAAGGTCGTGGCCACCTTGCCCGCATACACCACCGGGATGCGCACATGGTAGCGGGACAGCAGCCACGCGCCCCCGACGAGCATCAGGGCATCGCGCGCCACCACCACGACCACCACCCACAGGGGCAGCCTGCCCACCAGCAGCAGGCCCACCACGGCGCAGATCATGAGCACGCGGTCGACGGCGGGGTCCAGCAGCTGGCCCAGCTTCGATACGGTATGGGTGCGGCGGGCCACCTGGCCGTCCAGGCAGTCGGTGAGGGCCGTGACGGCGAACACGGCCGCAGCGAGGATATCGTTATCGCCTTGGAGCAGCAGGGCGAGCGCGACGAACGAGAGGCACAGCCGCACGAAGCTTATCACGTTCGCCGCCGTGAGTATCCTGTCGGTCACCTCTTCATCGGCCGGCGCGGTGCGATGCTGTTCGGTCTCGTCTGGCACAGGGCATCCTTCTTCGGTCGCAATGAAACCGGGCCTGGGGCCCGGTCCGGAATTCTCTCTGTACAGGGTACCACGGACGGCGGCCATCAGCGCGGCGCAGAGAGGTCTCCAAGGGCATTCCGCACATGCGCGGCACGATCCGCATCCATCAGGCGCAGCAGATCCTCTACCTGATGGTCCTTGAGGGTCACGGTGCCGTCCAAGGCCTCCAGGCGGGCCTCCTCGGCTGCCGTGGGCGGCACCTGGACGGGCTGCACCTCGGCAGCGGGCACGTCGCCGCGGCGCTCCTGCGCTTCCTGCACCGCCTTGCGCTCGCGGGCCTTCGGGTCGTCCCTGCCGGGTTTCTCGGGCACCTCGAAGCGCTCGGAGGTCTTCTGCGGCGCCGCTGCGGCATAGCTGGGGAGCATAGACAGGCACTCCTTGGGGCAGATGGTGATGCAGTAGCCGCACTGGACGCAGCGGTAGCGGTCTATCTCCCAGAATCGGGAGCCCTTGTCCACCGTGAGGCATCCCGTGGTGCAGCCGCGCTCGCACATGCCGCAGAGGATGCACTTCGCAGGATCGATGGCTATCTGGCCCTTCAGTCCCGGAGGCGCCGGCTTCGTCTCGTAGGGGTAGCGCACCGTGGCCGGCTTCTTGAAAAGCGAGCCGAAGGTCATCCTACCCAGTTTGAAAGCTCCCATGCCCCTACCTTTCCGTACAGCTCACACAGGGATCGATGGTGAGGATTATCATGTTCACGTCGGCCAGGTCGCAGCCCTTCAGGGCCAGGGTCATGCCGGCGAGGTTCTGCGAGGTGGGCGTGCGCATGCGCATGCGGTCGAGGTACTTCGAGCCGTTGCCCTTCGCGTAGTAGTAGCACTCCCCCCGGGGCTGCTCCAGCACGTTGCAGGCCTCGGCATCCACAGCGGGGTTGCCCTTCACCGGCACCATGATATCGCCGGCGGGGATCTTGGAGGCCAGCTCGGCTATGATGTCGATGGATTGCAGCACCTCGGCGCAGCGCACCTCCATGCGAGCGTAGCAGTCGCAGTCGGTGGACAGCACGGGCTGGAAATCGGCGAGGTCGCCATAGGCGCCATGGCCCAGCATGCGCACATCGTAGTTCACCCCCGAGGCGCGGCCGAAGGGCCCCACCATCGAAAGCTCCACGGCATCCTTGTGGGGGATGGCGCCGATGCCCGCGGTGCGGCTGTAGACGGAGCTGTCGCCCAAGAACGTCTTCACCAGCTGGCTGTACTCGTCGCGCAGGCCGTCCAGCACCGCCAGGATCTCGCTCATCTGGGACGGCGAGATGTCCCGCTGCACGCCGCCGACCTTGCATACCGAGAATATGACGCGGCCGCCGGTGGTCTTCTCGAAGAGGTCCAGCACCCGCTCGCGCAGGCGCCAGCAATGCATGAACAGGCTCTCGAAGCCGAAGGCATCGGCCGCAAGCCCCAGCCACAGGATATGCGAATGGATACGGGACATCTCGTGCCAGATGGTGCGCAGGTAATCGGCGCGCTGCGGGATCTCGATGCCCATCAGGCGCTCGACCGTCTCGGCATAGCCCATGGAGTGGCCGAAGGCGCAGATGCCGCAGATGCGCTCGGCCACGTACAGGAACTGGTTGTAGTCCTTCGAGCGCACCAGGCGCTCCAGGCCCCGGTGGACGAAGCCGATCTGGGGCATGGCCTCCAGGACGACCTCATCTTCCACCACGAGGTCCAGGTGCAGCGGTTCCGGCAGCACCGGATGCTGGGGGCCGAAGGGTATGACGGAGGCAGTACCCATGCTATTCACCATCCTTTTGGCCCAGGGCGTCTACCACCCGGGCGGCGCGGTCGGGGTCCATCGAGGCGAGCAGGGCCTCCATCTCCTCATCGGCGAAGAGCTCCGTGGGAGGCTGATCGGCGCCGGCGGGGTTGTGCCTGTCGGCGGCACTGGGCGCGGGGGCGCCTTGGAGGGCGCTGCGCACCTGATCGGCCCTTGCGGGCTCCATCGAGGCAAGGGCCGCCTCCAGCCCCGCGTCGACCGGCAGCTGGGAATCCTCCAGGGTGTCGGCTTCGACCTGCTCGGCGAAGGCGGCATCCCGGTGCTGCTGGGCCGGGGCCTCGCAGGCCAGGGCCTCCCCTGCCGCGCGCGCATCGGCGCGCGCCTCCTCGTTCGATTCGGGCACGGCGGCATCCTGGGACGCCTCGGCGGCCCGGGCTTCCAGCGCCGCCTTCACCTTCGCCGCCTTCTCGGGCGAAAGCCCGGGCATCTTGGCATCCAGGCGCGCCTGGAGCTCCGGCGTCATGACGAAGGGGCGCCGACCAGGCGCGGGCACGTTGCGGCAGGCCGTCCGGGCCTCCTGGTCCGCCTCGACCTGCGCGGCGGCTCCTGCGGCCTCTTTCGCAGCCTTCGCCGCAGCCGCCTTGCGGGCCTTGTCGCGGGCCGCCTTCTGCTCGGGCGTCATGATGGTCATGGGGTCGCCCACGGCCGGAGCGTACATCGCACCGCCGAAATCGATGGCGATGGGACCCATGTTCACGCCGAAGAGCTCCCGCGCCTCGTTCTCGAAGACGAAGGCGGCCAGGAACATATCGGTGATGGAGGGCACCTCGTCATCGGGGCCGACCCCCTTGATATGCAGGTTGCGCAGCAGTCCGTCCTTCATGAACGAGTAGTAGAGGTCGATGCCCTCGTCGGTGCCCACGGCATGGGTTTGGACGAAGCGCCAGCCGTCCGCCTTCAGATAGGCGGCCTCGCGGCGCAGGTCCCCCAGGGCCAAGGGCGCGAATTCTTGCATGAAACCCATTGCCTAGGCTCCCTTCTTCATGGCCTTCAAGGCCTCGGCCTTCTGGTCCAGCACGGCGATGCCCTGCACCACCGCATCGATGATGGCCTCGGGCCGCACCGCGCAGCCGGGGGCGTACACATCGACGGGGATCGCCTTGTCCACCCCGCCTATCACGTTATAGCAATCGTGGAAGATGCCGCCCGAGCAGGCGCAGATGCCGCAGGCCACCACGACCTTCGGCTCGACCATCTGATCGTATATCTGCTTGATGATATCGATGTTGCGCTCGTTCACCGAGCCCGTCACCAGGAAGATGTCGGCATGCTTCGGATCGCCGGTGTTGATGATGCCGAAGCGCTCGACATCGAAGCCGGGGCACAGCGCCGCCAGCACCTCGATGTCGCACCCGTTGCAGCTGGAGGCATCGTAGTGGATGACCCACGGCGATTTCGATGAATAGCCCATTAGCCGCCCCTTTCTACACGAACGCGAGGAATATGACATTCACGCCGCCGAACACCAGGGCCACCAGCCATGAGGAGTTCAGCATGGTCTGCCACTTCACGCGGGCGAAGTTGTTGTCGATGAATATCTCCAAGAACCAGATGGCCAGCGCCACGATCACCGCGAGCACGATGGAGGCGGGGTTCGACCACACGAAGAACATGGCCACCCAACCCAGGAACAGGATGTTCTCGCACCAGTGCATGACCTCCACCTTGGCCAGGGTGCGGCCGCTCATCTCGGTGATGGTGCCCCGCACTATCTCCTGGTGGGCATGGTGCGACATGGCGATATCGAAGGGCGACTTGCGCAGCTTTATGGTAAGGATGAACAGGAAGCCCAGGAAGGCGGGCAGGGTGGTCGCGATGATGGGCCGCTCCAGGTCCAGCACGCCGTCCACCATGAACGTATGGGCGGCCATGAAGAAGCACACGGCCATCAGCAGCACCATGGGCTCGTAGGCCATCACCTGCAGCGTCTCGCGGCCGGCGCCCAGCTCGGCGAAGGGCGAGCGGGACGAATAGGCGGCCATGATGAAGAAGAGCGATGCCATGGTTATGATGAAGGCGCTCATCAGCAGGTTGTCCCCGGCGAAGAAGATGCCGCCGGCGAAGGCGGTGAACACCAGGGCGCAGGTCATGTAGACCCCGTCCACGCCGCTGACGCTGACATCCTCCTTGGCCAGCAGCTTGCGCACATCGTAGTAGGGCTGCAGCAGCGGCGGCCCCACGCGGCCCTGCATGCGGGCCGATATGATGCGGTCGAGGCCGGCCAGGAGGCACCCCGCGATGGGCGCCAGCACGGCGAACAGCACCGTCGCTACGATGACGAGCAGCAGATTCCCCAAAGCGAACATGGCTTCCTCCTAAAGCACCGGCGGAACGATTCCGCTGGCGACGAAGGCGAATACGATGACGGCGGCGCACAGCACCTCGCCCACCGGCTTGAAGCGGCCCTCGCTGAAATAGGCCGCCAGGTACAGGTTGCGGGCCGTGGCCTTCTCGTCGTTGGACAGGCTGTTGCGGTAGACGCGCTCGCCCGAATCGACCGTGACGCCCGACAGGTACACCGGCCCCTGCTTCTGCTTCGAGGGGCGAAGCCCCCCGATGAACACGGCGGCGGTGAACAGCGCCAGCACCGCCGAGAGCCACAGGTCATCCAACGGGATATCGCGGCCCAGCTGGCCGTAGACCGACACGATGTAGGGCTCGATGAGGGCATTGGACAGGAGGGGCAGCAGCACGCAGGCGGCCACGGCTACGAAGGCCATCAGGCCCATCGAGGCCCATTCCGAGCGATGCACCGACAGCTCGACGTCCTCCTGCTGGCCGGCGATGCCCGCCAGCTTGCCCAGCCACTTGGCCCAGAACATGAAGGTGGCCGCCGACCCGAAGGCCAGAAGCATCACCAGCACCAGCTGGCCGTTCTCGACGAAGGACACCAGCGTGGCCCATTTGGCGATGAGCATGCCGAAAGGCGCGATGAACATGCCCATGATGCCCACCATCATCAGGCGGGCCAGGCGCGGCATGCGCTCGAACAGCAGGTCCATCGACTCGATGTCGCGGCTGCCGATATGGTGCTCGGCGGTGCCCACGCACAGGAACAGCAGCGATTTCGCCGCCGCATGGAAGACCATCAGCAGCACGGCGGCCCAGATGGCCTCGGGGGTGCCCACGCCGGCGCAGGCCACGATGAGCCCCAGGTTGGCGATGGTCGAATAGGCCAGGACGCGCTTAGCGTTCGTCTGCGAGATGGCCATGAACGAGCACAGCATGAAGGTGATGCCGCCCACCAGTATGACCATCTGGGACGCGGCGAAGCAGATCGTGTAGAGGGGCGCCAGCTTGATCAGCAGGAACACGCCCGCCTTCACCATGGTGGACGAATGCAACAGGGCGCTGGTGGGGGTCGGCGCCACCATGGCCCCCAGAAGCCAGGTGTGGAACGGCATCTGGGCCGCCTTGGTGATGCCCGCCAGCGAGAGGGCGCACAGCGGCAGGGCGATCAGCTCGGGGTGGCGCAGGCCGAACAGGATGAACTCGCTGAGCGACATCGTGTTCAGCCAGATGACCGAGAAGTACATGGCCGCCAAAAAGCCCAGGCCGCCGATCATGTTCATGATGATCTGGCGGAAGGCGTTGCGGATGGCCTCGTCGGTGCGCGTGAACCCGATCAGCAGGAACGAGCACAGGGTGGTGACCTCCCAGCCGGTGAACATCCACACCAGGTTGTTCGAGAACACGATGACGAACATCGCGGAGAGGAACAGCACCATGAGCGCGAAGAAGGCCGGGCGGCGGTCCTTCTCGCCCTCGGGCCGATGGGCCTGGTAATCCTTCATATAGCCCATGGCATAGACGCAGATGCCGCTGCCGATGATGCCGATGATAAGGGCCATGATGACCGACAGCTGGTCGACGTAGAGCCCCACGGGCACCTCCATCTGGTGCGCGAAGGCGAATTCGAAGATGAGGTCCGATACCAGCTGCACGGCCGCCAGCACGATGGCGGCGACATTGCGGTACTTCACACCGTACACCATGACCACGATGGCGATGAGGGCGCCGACGGCGATGGCGATGGTGTCGACGATGGCCGATGAGAACGCGAAGCCCGTCCAGCCCTGGCCGAAGAAGCGCACGGCCAGCACGATGGAGGCCACGGCCACGATGGCCGCCGTGGCCCATACGATGGCATCGCGGGCGCGGTCGTCCCTCACGGCGAGGAGCACTGCCGCCGCCACCAGCGGAAACACTATGAGGAATAGAAGCAGTTCCACGGAAATCTCCCCTTAACCTCGAATGGAAACACTGCTCCATTTTAGGTAAAGGGGAACCGCACGCCCCCTCGCCGGGCATTTACCGCGCCGCGGCTCGGTAATCGGTCGCGGCGCCGCCGCCCGCCCCCCGCTGGCCGCCGTCCGCCTGCGGGGATGCGCCGTCGCGGGCCGGTCAGCCCTGCTTGCGGATCTTCCGGGCGATGCGGTCGGCCACCGACACCTCTTCGCGGCGGTCGGGGCCCCAGAACACCAGCGATACCATGCCCGGCCCCACATGGCTGCCGATGACGGGGCCGATGGAGGTCTCTATGAACAGGGGTTCCTGCAGGGCCGCCGCATCCATGCCCTCCTTGGGCTTGGCGCGGTTCTTCTCCACTTCCTTCAGGATCATGTCCTCCAGGCGCTTCATATCCTTCTCGGCATCGGCGTTGCCGGTGCATACGTACGGCTGCGATTCCGTGATGTCGGCGCGCTCGAAATACAGGTCGGCCAGGGTCCGCAGCCCCTTCTTGCGCCCCCGGGCGACACCTTTCACCGACAGGGTGCCGTCGGTGGCGATGGTCAGGATGGGCTTGGCGTCCAGCTTGGCGCCCACTACGGCCACGGTGGCGGGGATGCGGCCGCCGCGGCGCAGGCAATCGAGGTCCTCCACCATGAAGTACACGTTCACGAAATTGCGGGCCTCCTCGGCCCAATCGGCCAGCTCCCGGGCCGTAAGGCCGCGCTCCTGCTGGCGCAGGGCTTCGAACACCAGCAGCGCCTCGGCCGTGGAGGCCAGGCGCGTATCCACCACATGCAGCTCGAAATCGGGGTACTGGTCGCGAATCTGGCCGGCCACCAGCACCGCCTGGTCGTAGGTTGCCGAGAGCCCCGACGAGAAGCACAGGTACACCGTGGGTGTCCCCTGCAAGGCCGCTGCCGTGAATGCGCTGGTCAGCGCCACAAGCGAAGCCTGGGCGGTGGTGGGCTGCTCGCCCTTGCGCATGCGGCCGTAGAACACCTTGGCCTCCAGCGTGTGGAACATATCGTCCTCGAATTCCGCATCATCGAAGAAGTACGGGAACTTGACCAGCTGCACACCGGGCCGGTTGATGGCATCGTAGGGTAGGTCGCAGCACGAGTCGACGATAAGGTTGCAGGCGAAGTCCATGGATCCTCCTGTGGTCGGGTTCCCGAAGGAAACGCCACCCCGGACTGCACCGGGGTGGCGGAACGGTCGCGCCTATTGTACCCGAAGATGCGGCGACCCGGCGAACGGGGCGCCTTTCAGGCGCCCGCAGGACGTGAGGACCTACAGGTCCACCCTCCACAGGCCGTGCACGGTGCAGTACTCGAACACGGCGAGGGGCTTCTTGCCGCCCAGCACGAATTCGGCATGGGGCGCATCGCCCGGCTGCAGGCACTTCCCCAGCACGCCGTCCTCGGTCAACACGTAGATCCAGGGGATGTAGTGCACATCGATCATGGGGTGGTCGACCTCGCCGATGTTCACGGACAGCACATCGCCTTCCAGGTTGCAGTCCGGCAGGTGCTTCTCGGGGGCGCCGTCGATGTTGGGCTCGGCCACGGCCATGGGCTTGCCGCAGCAGACGAGCTCGCCTGCGCCATCCACGACCACCATGACCATCTTGCCGCATTCCTCGCACCGGTAGAATTTCTCGCGCTTCATAGGATTCCCCTTCCCTCGGGATCGTATCTTGCTTCGTCCAGAATGATACCAGTACCCCCGAGCCCAACCCGGGGCGATTCCATCCGAAACGAAACCGTTATCGGCCGCGGCACGCAAAAGGGCCGGAACCCGAAGGCTCCGGCCCTGTTTTTCCTGGTCGGGTGGACAGGATTTGAACCTGCGACCCCTTGACCCCCAGTCAAGTGCGCTACCAAACTGCGCCACCACCCGAATCAGCAAGTGAATATGCTACTAGTACTTCGCCTCGGATGCAAGGGCTGTTTCGCCAAATCCCTATCTTCGCAGCTTTCCCTGGATTCTCGGAGCGCCATGCAGGCAGAGGGGCTCCGGCGATTCGGGAACGGCAGGTAGCGCCAGCCTCAGAGACGCTCGGTTTCGGTAGGCACGAAGAGGTCGATGTACTCCTGGGCCGACAGCCGCTTGATGGGCGACCGGGCGAAAGCGCGCTCATCGCGGGAGATGATGAAATCCGCCCCCGCGGCCTCCGCGCAGGCACGGATGATGCCGTCCTCGAAATCGGGCTCATCGGAAAGGGCATGACAGACGCAAGGGCCAATGCTGGATCGCGAAGAGTCCTTCCCGGTATCGCGAACCCTGAATGCCGTCCGCGCCGATAATCGAACCTGGATCCACCTATGCTGCACGGTTTCAGCAAACGAAGGCGGGGCATCCGACCTGCGCCTCGGCAAACCCCAGCAGAACGCCAGCGTCCCTATTGCAGAAGCGAGGGAACACCCTCCACGGCGGGCACGGGGGCGGCGGCTATGCGGGCGAAGGCCTCTTCCCCGGCCCCGGTGCGGCCGAGGCTGCGCTCGGCCAGCCCCTCCAGCACCTCGCGCAGGTCGCGGGGCAGACCGTCGGCGAATTCCAAGGGCTCCCCGGTCAGGGGATGCTCCAGCCGCAGCCGATAGGAATGGAGGAACTGCCGGCGCAGGCCGCAGGCAGCCCTGGCGTCCCGCGGCGCGTGGGCCGTGTACAAGGGGTCGCCCACCACGGGATGGCCGGTATATTCCATATGCACGCGTATCTGATGGGTGCGCCCTGTGAACAGCTTGCATTCCACCAGGCTGTAGCCGTTGTCACGGCCCTCGGCGCCGAAGCGCTCCAGCACGCGGAAGGTGGTGGTTGCCTCGCGGGCCGAATCGCAATCGCGCACGGCCATGCGCAGGCGGTCCTTCGGATGCCGGGCGATGGGCGCATCCACCATGCCCGTATCCGGGGCGATCACCCCGTGCACCAACGCGATGTAGCGGCGGTCCACCGCGCGGTCGGCGATGGCATCCATCAGATACCGCCCGGCATCGTCGCCCTTGGCAGCCAGCATGAGGCCGCTCGTGTCCATATCCAGGCGATGCACGATGCCCAGGCGGTCCCGCTCGCCCTGCACATCGCACAGATGCGCCGCGCCGCAATGGTGTATGAGCGCGTTCACCAGGGTGCCGTCGCGATGGTCGTCCGAGGGATGGCAGATCAGCCCCGCCTGCTTCGACAGCACCAGCAGGTCATCGTCCTCGTAGCGGATATCCAACGGGATGGGCTCCCCGGCCAGGGGCGCGGTCGCCGCCTCCCCGGCGACCTCGTATACGATGGCGCTGCCGGCGGCCACCTTATCCTTCTTCGAAGCCGGCGCGCCGTTCACCAGCACGCGGCCCTCCTCGATGGCGCGGGCCGCCGCCGAGCGGCTGCCGTAGAGCCCGCGCTCGCCCAGAAGCGCATCCAGGCGCAGGCCCTCGTCGGCCGCCGCGGCCACATAGCAGCGCGAGGCCGTCATCGGTCGGCCTCCTGCTTGGCCTCGCGGTACCACGACAGGGCGAGCCCGGCCAGCAGTATGACGACACCGCAGGTCACGCCTATATCGGCCACGTTGAACACCGGGAAGTCGATGAAGGTGGCCGCGAAGAAATCGATGACGTAGCCCTGGGAGAAGCGGTCGATGGCATTGCCGATGCCCCCGGCCGCCACCAGCGCGATGCCGATGGTCTGCACGGTATTGATGGTGCGCATCGACACGGCGAAATATGCCAGCAGAAGGCAGCATACCACCAGCGAGAACGCACCCAGGGCAGCGGGGTTGCCCTCGAAGATCCCCCAGGCCGCGCCTGTATTGTGCACGATGCGAAACTCGATCAGCCCTCCCAGGATGCTGCCGCCATAGCCCCCTTCGGGCAGCGCGGATGCAGCCGCCTTGGCGGCCTGGTCGAGCGCCACCCACAGCGCGGTCACGGCAACGAGCAGCACCGACTCCAGGGCGGCATGGCGCCTTCCGGCAGCCTTGTCCGGACTCACCTGGCCCACGGATGCCGGCTAGCCCTCGAACCCCATGGCGGCCAGGGCGCCGGCGCAGCGGCCGCAGACCTCCGGATAGGCGGCATCGGTGCCCAACTCGCGGAAGTTCCAGCAGCGCGGGCACTTCTCGCCCGGCGCCGGACTGACCGAGGCGGCCAGCTCGGGCCCCTCGGCGAAGGTGACATCGGACACGATGAACAGCTCGCCCAGCACCTCGGGCCCGAAGGCCGTGAGCACCGCCAGCTGGTCGGCGGGCGCCGCAATGCGCACCGAAGCCTCCTGGCTCTTATTGACCTCCTTGCGGGCGCGGGCCTCTTCCAGCGCCTTGGTGGCGACCTCGCGGGCCTCCAAGGCCACGGCGAAGCGCTCCATCTCGGCCGCGCCGCCGTCGGCGGGAAGCGGCGGCATGAAATCGCCGCGGCGGGGCCACCCGGCCAGCTGCACGCTGAAGGGCCGCCCTTCCTCCCGCATCCGCGGCGGGTAGTTCTCCCATACCTCGTCGCAGGTGAACGACAGGATGGGCGCCAGCACGCGCACCAGCACCTCCAGGATGTTCGCCAGGACGCTCTGGACCGCGCGCCGCCGCGGCGAATCGGGCGCCTCGGAGTACAGGCGGTCCTTCGTCACGTCCAGGTACACGCTCGAGAGCTCGTTCACGAACTCGTAGCACTCGCGGTACACCGCCATGAAGCGGCACTCGCCATAGGCTGCATCGGCGCTTTCGGCCAAGGCCGCAGCCCGGGCCAGGAAGTAGCGGTCGACCGGCTCGAGGTCCTCCCAGGAGGAGACGAGGTCGTCGTTTCCGAAGTCGTCCAGGTTGCCCAGCACGAAGCGGAAGGAGTTGCGGAACTTGCGGTAGGCGTCCGACACCTGCTTCAGTATGCCATCCGAGATCGAGACGTCTTGCGAATAGTCGACCGACGAGACCCACAGGCGCAGCACATCGGCTCCATACTTGTCCATGACCTCGGCGGGATCGATGCCGTTGCCCAGCGACTTCGACATCTTGCGGCCTTCCTCGTCGACCGTGAAGCCGCAGTGCATGACCGACTTGTAGGGCGCCTGGCCATAGGCGCCGATAGAGGTGAGCAGCGACGACTGGAACCACCCGCGGTGCTGGTCGGAACCCTCCAGGTACATCTCGGCCGGGAAATGCACGCCCTCCTCGTGGCGATGGCGGCATACGCTGGTGTGGGACACGCCCGACTCCCACCATACGTCCAGGATATCCTTCTCGGGAGAAAGGTCCGCCACGCCCGCCCCGCAATGGGGGCACACCGTGTCGGGCGGCAGGTACTCCGCCGGCTGCTTGATGAACCAGGCATCGGCGCCTTCGTCATAGAACAGCTTGATCACCGCATCGAAGGTTGCCCCGTCGGCCACGGTCTCTCCGCATTTCCCGCAGGTGAACACAGGGATGGGCACGCCCCAGGAGCGCTGGCGCGAGATGCACCAGTCGGGGCGGTCGGCCACCATGGCGCCGATGCGGCGCACGGCCCAGGCGGGGATGAACCGCACCTCGTCGCGTATGGCCTCCAGGGCGCGCTCGCGCAGGCCCGTGTCATCCATCGATACGAACCACTGATTGGTGGCACGGAAGATCACCGGCTGATGGCAGCGCCAGCAATGGGGATAGCTGTGGTTCAGGTCCTCCTGCAGCACCAGCATGCCGCGCTCGTCGAGCCAGCGGATGATGGCGGGATTGGCCTCGTTCACCTCCATGCCGCCGAAGGGGCCGCCCGAGCCCAGGGAATCGCCCTCGTAGAAGCGCCCGTCGTCATCCACGGGCATCACCACGGGCACGTCGAAGCGCATGCCGGCCAGGTAGTCGTCCATGCCATGGCCCGGGGCCCCGTGCACGATCCCGGTGCCGTCCTCGAGCGTGACGTAGTCGGCGTAGATGAACACGCCCTCTTCGCCCTGGTCGCCGAATATGGGTTGCGCATAGCGGTTGCCGGCCAGCTGGGTGCCGGTGGCCGACCAGCCATCCACCACCCGGGCGTCCTCCCACCCGAAGCGCTCGACCAGCTTCGGCACCAGGTCGCGGGCCACGATAGCGGCCCGGCCGTCGTGCTCCAGGGCCACGTAGGCGGCCTCGGGATGCAGGATGACGGCATCGTCGGCCGGCAGCGTCCAGGGCGTGGTGGTCCAGATCAGCACATCCAGCCGGCCATCCCAGGCTTCCAGCCCCTCGGGCACCGTGGTCATGGCGAAGCGGACGAAGATGGCGGGGCTCACCTCGTCGCCGTACTCTATCTCGGCCTCGGCCAGGGCCGTATGGCAGTGGGTGCACCAGTGGATGGGCTTGCGCCCGCGGTAGATGGCGCCGTCCAGGTACATCTTCTTGAATATCTCGACGTTTCCCGCCTCGTAGTCGGGCAGGAAGGTCAGATAGGGGTTCTCCCAGTCGGCATTCACGCCCAGGCGCTTGAAGCCCTCGCGCTGGATGCCCACGTACTTCTTCGCCCACTCGCGGCACAGGCGCCGCACCTCGGGCTGGGGCGTCTCGCGGAACTTCCCGGTGCCCAGGGTCTCCTCCACCATGTGCTCGATGGGCTGGCCGTGGCAATCCCAACCGGGGATATAGGGGGTGAAGTAGCCGCGCTGGGCGTGGCTCTTGTTCACGAAGTCCTTCAGTATCTTGTTGAAGGCATGCCCGATATGGATGGGGCCGTTGGCATAGGGGGGCCCGTCATGCAGCACGAAGGGCTCGCCGTCGCGGTTCTTCTCCAGCACGCGCCAATAGAGGCGCTCATCCTCCCACTGCTTCAACCGCGCCGGCTCCCGTTTGGGCAGGTCACCCCTCATGGGGAAGTCGGTCTGGGGCAGGTTCATGGTGTCTTTGTACTGGTTGGCCACAGGTTCCTCTTTCGCTCGTACTTCAACCGAACAAGTATACAGAATAATTTCCCGCCCGCTCATGTACAATGGGAACCTACGCATTCCCGACAAGGAGGCTCCCGTGAGCTACGCCATCGTCACCGATTCCAGCTGCAACCTGCCCGATTCCATCATCGAGGAATACGGCCTGACCATCCTGCCCCTCACCTTCATGTCCGACGGCGAGGAGTTCCGCAGCTACACCGAAGGCGAGAAGAGCGACCTCAAGCGCTTCTACACCATGATGCGCGAAGGGAAGGTGTTCACCACGTCGCTGCCCAACCAGCAGGACGCCGAGGCCGCCTTCCGCCGGCTGCTGGACGCAGGCGAAGACGTGCTGTACATCGGCTTCTCCAGCGGGCTGTCGGGCACCTACGAGGCCATGGGCGGCATCCTGGACCGCCTGGCCCCCGACTACCCCGAGCGCACCATCAGGCATATCGACACCTACGGCGCCTCCCTGGGCGAGGGCCTCATGGTGTACGAGGCATGCAAGCTGCGCGAAGGCGGTGCGAGCATACAGGAGGCCTGCGACTGGGTGGAGGCCAACCGCTTCCATACGGCCCACTGGTTCACGGTGGACGACCTGATGTACCTGTTCCGCGGCGGCCGCGTGTCGCGCACCAGCGCCTGGGCGGGATCGCTGCTGAACATCAAGCCGGTGCTGCATATGGACGACGCCGGCCACCTGATCCCCATGGAGAAGGTGCGCGGACGCAAGAAGTCGATCCAGCGTATGTTCGATCATATGCGGGAATCGGCCATCGAGCCCGTGGCGGAGCAGACGGTGTTCATCAGCCATGGCGATTGCGAGGAAGACGCCGAGGCCCTAGCGAAGATGGTCCGCGACGCCTACGGCTGCGAGGTCATCATCAACTACGTCGACCCGGTGATCGGCGCCCACAGCGGCCCCGGCACCCTGGCCCTCTTCTTCCTGGCCGACCAGCGCTAGCCCCTCCCCACCTGCGGGACGGCTGCGGCTGCGGGCCCATGGCCTCGCTTGGCTTCGGCTAGCATTCAATGATATTTAAAGTTAGTGCCTGCAGAATCGCTCAACCATGGGCCCGCAGCCGCAGCCTTTCCATTGTCGGAATGAATGCGGAAAGCAGCGCTTCCTGCTTAACCTGCAGTAACGGCGAGGCCCTGGAGCCGACCGCATGGTTGAGCGATTCTGCAGGCACTGATTTCTAAATCAACTAAAGCTAGCCGAAGCCAAGCGAGGCCATGCGGTCGGCTCCAGGGCCGTCCCCCAGGTTGAACGGGGCTACTTGTAGTCGGCGGGGTTCTTGGAGCTGCTGCCGGTGCCGGCGTCGCGCAGGCGTAGCTCGCGGCCGTAGATGAGCGCCCCCTCGCCGAACCGGTCCTTCACGCGGTCGGCCGCGCTCTGCAAATCGCGGCCCGATTCCGCCCGGGTTTCTGCTGCGTCCCGCGAACCATCGTCCGAGAAGAGCGACAGCTGGCCCTGTTCCCGCTCGTCATCGAAGCGGGTTACCGCCACGCCCACCAGGCGCAGGGACGTCCCCGGCCGCCAAAGCTCGTCAAGCAGCCCGTGAAGCAGCTCCATGAACAGGAACTCGTCGTCGCTGGGGTGTTCCAAGGGCATCTGGGCCGAGCGGAACGACAGGTTGGCATAGCGCACCCTCAGCGCAAGCGTGCGGCCCTTGAGCCCTTTCTTCCGCAGGCGGCGCCCCACCTTGGCCGCCATGGTGTCGATGGCGGCCTCGATGTCGGCGCGCTCGGTCAGGTCGGCGGCGAAGGAGGTCTCGCCCGAGACCGATTTCACCTCGTCGTCGTCGAGCACCGCCGTATCCTCCCGGCCCCGCACGCGGTTCAGCACCATGGCGCCCACCTTGCCCAGGCTGCGGATGACGGGGGCATCTTCGGCGCGGCGCAGCTGGCCGAGCGTCTCGATCCCCAGGGCCTTCAGCTTGGCCTCGGCCGCCGGCCCTATCCCGCTGAGGGCCCGCACCGGCAGCGGTTCCATGAAGCTCTCCTCGCTGCCGGGCATCACCACGGTGAGGCCCCGGGGCTTGTCCATATCGGATGCTATCTTGGCGATCGACTTCGAC
This sequence comes from uncultured Eggerthellaceae bacterium, assembly GCA_947564425.1. Classification (GTDB taxonomy): domain Bacteria; phylum Actinomycetota; class Coriobacteriia; order Coriobacteriales; family Eggerthellaceae; genus UBA9715. The sequence goes on along the minus strand of CANOBU010000009.1, from coordinate 23,321 downwards.
GTGCCCACGCCGATGGAGCAGGTCACCCCCAGGCGCCCCACGCGCTCCTGGATCCGCAGGGCCACGGCGACGGGGCTCTCGCGGTTCACGGCCGTGGGCGTGACGTCCACGAACGCCTCGTCGATGCTCACCTGCTGCACGTGGGGGGTCTCGTCCCGCAAGATGGCCATGACCTGGTTCGATACCTCGCGATAGCGGTGGAAGTCGCCGTGGGTCCATATGGCATCGGGGCACAGCCGCTCGGCCGTGGCGGAGGCCATCGCCGAGCGCACGCCGTAGGCCCGGGCCTCGTAGGAGGCCGTCGATACCACGCCGCGCCTATCGCCGTCGCCGCCCACGATCACCGGCTTCCCGCGCCATCCGGGATGGTCGAGCTGCTCCACCGAGGCGAAGAAGGCATCGAGGTCGACCAGCAGGATCGCCGGGCCCTCCCAGGGCATCTGCGCCAGGGCGGCGGGCCCTCCGTCAGCGGCACCTTCTTTTATCGGCGTATCTCCCATATATCGAGTCTATCACGAGACGGCCCCCGAGGTTTTGTGATAGTATTTTCGCTTGAATATACGGAAAGGACAATTCCGCGATGGCGGCAGGAAACGACAACCCGATGGAAGCAGATTACCTCTCCGGGGGCCAGGCCTCATGGATAGATTTCTCCGGCACCGAGAACCCCTTCGGAACCCCGGACTCCTTCGTGCGCGCCATCGTGGATGCCGCCAGCAACGGCGTGCTGTCCTATAACCCCGACCGCAGCGCCTACGCCTTCCGCAACGCCCTGGCGCGGATCTACTCGCTGCCGGCGGAATCGTTCTTGGTGGGCGCGACGCCCGGCGCCATGATACGGGCGGCGGCGCAGACCTTCGAGCCCTGCAGCGTGGGCGTGACGGCCCCCTGCCCCACCGAATACGTGCTGGCCCTGAGCAATGCCGGCCATCGCATCCGCAAGATAACGCTGACCAGCTCGTACTCCACGCCCGTCTACGGCGCCCTGGAGGCCCAGAAGGTGCAGGTCGATGCCGTGGTGCTGGCCAACCCCTCGTATCCCACCTCGCGGCTGCTGGCCCATAGCATCCTGGATACCTACCTGAAGAACTGCGATTGGGTGGTGGTGGATGAGCGCTCCATCAAGCTCACCCTGGGCGGCCGCAGCTTCGCCGACCTCACGGCCGAATACAAGAACCTCATCGTGGTGCAGTCGCTCTGCGAGGAATTCGCCCTGCCCGGCGCCCATGTGAGCTACTGCATAGCCCACCCGGAAACCATCGCCGAGCTCAAGCGCTTCTACGACAACAGCGGCGTGACGATGTTCCCCGAGGTGCTGGCCGAGGCCCTGGTGAGCGAGTTCCCGAAGCTCGACGGCGTGCAGGGCTTCCTGTACAGCGAGATCCCCTGGATGCAGACCATGCTGTCGCTGCTGCCCGGCGTGGATATCATCCCCGCCGAAGCCAACTACGTGATGAGCTCCTACCGCAACGACGGCTCGCTCTCGCGGGAAGTGCCCGACGTGGCGGCCTTGGCCAACCAGCTGGAACTCGCGGGCTTCATCATAAAGAAGCTCGAGGGCATGCCGGGCCTGGGTTCCTCGGACTACTTCTGCGTGGCCGTGCGCACCCGCCAGCAGAACGAGGCCCTCATAAACGCCATGCGCACCCTGATCACCACCCCATAACCGATGCGTCGAAAGCGAACGCCTCCGACACCGACTAACTGATAGGCGCCCAGGACGCGCCTAAGGCGTGAAAAGGGCATCCCATAGGCCTTCCTGCGCCATGGGATGCCCTTTGAATGCCTTAGGCGCGTCCTGGGCGCCTATCAGTTGAATTTGAATATCTTCTGGGCCAGATGATAGCCTCCCAGGCCTATGCGGCGGCCCAGCTCGGAAGGGAGGTTCGTGCTCACATTCAGCACGTTGTGGCGGATGGAATGGTACATGTCCGGGCGCTGTTCTTTCAGGTAATCCCAGATGCCCTGCAGCTTCTCCTCCGATTCGGGGGTATTTATCTTGCGCAGGAACACCGAGCAGATGCACATCATCATCGACAGGTAGTTCTCCATGTAGCGCCTGAGCTTCTTCTGGGGCACCTCCTGGAGGTCGAGCGCATCGATCATGATGCACGTCACCCGCAGCTGCTGGTCGATGCGGGCCATCATGGTATCCTCGTTCACCGATTGCCCCTCGCGGCCGATGAAATAGCGGTAGGCATCCGCGTCGAAGTAGCGGATAGTGCGCACAGAGGGCAACGGCACGTAGACGAAGATGTTATCCACATAGAAGCAATGGCGCGGCAGCTCCAGGCCGATGAAGCGAAGGAGCTCCGTGCGATAGAACACCGAGTGCATCAGCAGGTACTGGCTGGGGTTGAAGCGATGGATGTCGTCCCAGGTGAAGATGCGGTCGGTGGGGAACACATTGGTGTAGTTCATGACCACCCGGGTGTTCTCGTAGACCTTCTCGTACACGTAGTTGCCTATGACAAGGTCGCATGATTGGTCCAGGGCCGCCTCCTGGCGCAGGAACCCCATGATGGGGGCCATGGCGGCCTCGTCGAGCCAGTCATCGGAATCGACCACCTTGAAGTAGCGCCCCCGGGCAGCGGCCAGCCCCGTGTTCACGGCGGCGCCGTGGCCGCCGTTCTCCTGATGGATGGCCCGGACCGTATCGGGGAAGCGCTCCTGCCAGCGGTCTGCGATGGCAGGGGTGTCGTCCTTCGCAGAGCCGTCGTCCACGATGATGATCTCGATATCGCCGAAGCCCCCGTCCAGGGCCAGCAGGCTCTCGATGCACGTATCCATGTACTCCGCCGAGTTATAGCAGGGTACCGCAAAGGTTATAGTCTTCACCGGCGCCTTCCTTCCGCTGCAGGGCGGTGGCCCTGCCGATAGCTACCGCGAACCATTTTACCGATAGCTCCCGGGCCCCGACCCCTTACCATGTAATCAGTAGAAAAGCGCAGGCCCAGCGGTTTAAGGAGCGGATATGGCTGATTTTCTGAAGACGATGGTGCAGCGAGCGAAAGCTGACCGCAGGACCATAGTGCTGCCCGAGGGCTCCGACCCCCGCACGCTGGAAGCTGCCGAGCGCATCCTGGCCGATGGCGTTGCCGACCTCATCATCCTGGGCGATGCCGCCGCCTTGGCGGCGAGCGGGCGCAACCTGGAGGGCGCGCGCATCATCGACCCCGCTGCATACGAGGGCCGCGATGACTTGGCCGCCCAGCTGGCCGAGCTGCGCAAGGCAAAGGGCCTCACCTACGATGAGGCATTCGAGCTTCTGGGCGACGAGCTGTACCTGGGCGTGATGCTGGTGAAGACCGGTGCTGCCGACGGCATGGTGGCAGGCGCCTGCCATGCCACGGGAGACGTGCTGCGCCCCAGCCTGCAGATCCTGAAGACGGCGCCGGGCTCGTCCCTGGTCAGCTCGTTCTTCATCATGGTGGTGCCCGATTGCGACCTGGGGGCCGACGGCACCTTCCTGTTCTCCGATTGCGGCCTGGAGGTGCAGCCCAGCGCCGAGCGCCTGGCCCATATCGCCCTCGATTCCGCCGCTTCCTTCGAAGCCCTCACCGGCAGGGAGGCCGCCGTGGCCCTGCTGTCCCATTCCTCCCACGGCTCCGCGAAGAACGACGACGCGCAGAAGGTGGCCGAAGCCACGGCCCTGGCCCGCGAGATGGACCCCTCGGTGGCCCTCGACGGCGAGCTGCAGCTCGATGCGGCCATCATCCCCGAGATCGGCCGCTCGAAGGCCCCGGATTCCGCCGTGGCGGGCCATGCCAACGTATTGGTATTCCCCGACCTGGATGCAGGCAACATCGGCTACAAGCTGGTGCAGCGCCTGGCGAAAGCCGAAGCCTACGGCCCCATCACCCAGGGCATAGCCGCCCCGGTGAACGACCTATCGAGGGGCTGCTCCGCCGACGACATCTACGGCGTAGTAGCCATAACCGCAGTCCAAGCCCAGTAATCAAGCAACCGGAAAGCGTTCAGGCGTCGGGAAACGCTCCCCTGCAACACCCAGCAACCAAGGAAGAGCAGCCCCGGCACAACCAGGGGCCTTCGGGCCGATTCTGCAGGCAGGCCGATAACCAGGTCAGTCGTACTCTCCGCCGAAGCCAAGGCCCGAAGGCCCCTGGTTATTCCGGGGCGGCCAGCCGCACTTCGCCGAAGCCAGGCCGCAAGACCCTCGCAAACGCAGAAGCGGACAGCCGGAACTACCAGACCTCCGCGAAAGCGTAATCATCGATGAGGTCATGGACGAGCTCGTAGGTATCGCGGGCTATCATGAGTTCCTCGTCGGTGGGGATCACCACGATGAGCACCTCTGATTCATCGGTGGATATCTGGCGCTCGCGGGATCCCTCGCGGTTGCGCGCCTCGTCCAGCACGATGCCCATGGTCTGCATGCCGGCGAAGATCAAGCGGCGCATCTTGGCGCTGTTCTCGCCCACCCCTCCCGTAAGGACGATGCAATCCACGCCGCCCATGACGGCGATATACTGCCCGATGCACTTCTTCACGGAGTTCGAGTACATCTCGTAGGCCAGAAGCGCCCGTTCATTGCCCTTCTCGGCCTCGGCATCCACGCTGCGCAGGTCGTTGCTTATGCCCGACACGCCCAGGAGGCCCGATTGCTTGTTCATGAGGTCGTTCATCTCGGCCGGCGTGAGGTTCTCCTTCTCCATGACGTAGGTCACGATGGCCGGGTCGATGGAACCGCAGCGGGTGCCCATCATCAGGCCGTCGAGGGGCGTGAGGCCCATGGAGGTATCAACCGCCATGCCATGGTCGACGGCGGTGATGGAGCAGCCGTTCCCCAGATGGCAGGTGATCAGCTTGAGGTCGGTTATATCCTCGTCCAGGAAATCCGCCGCCCGCTCCGCGATGAAGCGGTGCGAGGTGCCGTGGGCGCCGTACTTGCGGATGGCGTATTTCTCGCACAGCTCGTAGGGCAGCGGGTACATATAGGCCTTGGGCAGTAGCGACTGGTAGAACGAGGTATCGAATACCGCCACCATGGGCACATCGGGCATGTAGTGCTGGCAACCGCGGATTCCCATGATGGCCGCCTTGTTGTGGAGGGGCGCAAGCTCGGCCAGCTCGTCGATGCGCCGGATTACCTCTTCATCGATGACCACGGAGCGGTCGAAGTACTTGCCGCCCTGCACGATGCGGTGCCCCACGGCATCGATCTCGTCCAGGGATTCGATGGCCTTGGTGGGCCCGGAGGTGAGCACCTCCAGCACCACGGCCACGGCATGGTCGTGGTCGGGTATGGGGGTGTGGATGCACATCTCGTTCTCGTCGAGGCCGTGCTTATGGGTGGACTCGTCGGAACCGACGCGGTCGCAGAGACCCTTGGCCAGTATCTCCTGGGTTTCAACGTTTATCAGCTGGTACTTCAGGGAAGAAGAGCCGGCGTTGATCACGAGTACGTTCAAGGAAGCCCCCTCTGGCACGGTCCGTACAGGGTACAATTCTACCCTTGCGGGCCGCTCAGGGCCGCCTTGCGCCTCCCCTTTCGGTCAACGGCGCCCCGCGGGAGCCGGGAACGCGCCGGGGCAGCCGCTAGCTCCGGGAGGGATCGCCCGCATTCATGGGTCGCCGCCCAGCACGTGGATGTGCAGGTGGTCCACCGTCTGCTGCGCATCCGCCCCTGCGTTCGATATGATCCTGAAACCGCTCTCGTCGACGCCCTTCAGGGCCGCGACCGCGCGCACGGCCTCGAACAGGGCCGCCAGCTCGTCGGCCGGAAGCTCGTCGGCCACGTTGCGGTAGTGCTTCTTCGGCACCACCAGGGTATGGACCGGCATCATGGGGTTCAGGTCCTCGAAGGCATAGGCCATCTCGTTCTCGTAGACCTTCGTCGAGGGCACCTCCCCCGCCGCTATCTTGCAGAAAATGCAATCGTCTGCCATCGTCTCCTCCTTGGTTCCGTGGTTGTCGGGAATGCGCGGGCGCCTAGGATAGCGTCGTATCGCGCTCCCCGTCATCCTTCTGGCCGGACAGCTCGCCCATCAGGACCTCCACCTTCTGCTCGGCATCGGCCAGGCGCTGCTGCAAGGCGGCCAGCAGGGCCACCCCGCGCTCGTAGCTTCTCAAGCTCTCCTCGAGCTCCAGCGTATTGCCCTCGAGGCGCGCCACGATGGCATCGAGCTCGGCCATGGCCTCGCGGAAGCTCAGCTCGCCCACCGGCTTGCATTCGTCGCTCATATCCCCCTGCCTCCCCGGGCGCCCCCGGGCGCCCCTTCCCGTATATCGTCCACCGTGCAGTCGATGCAGCCGTCGGCAACCGCCACCTGCAGGGAATCGCCCGGAGCCACGGCGGCAACGCTGCCCACCACCGCCCCCGCGCCGTCGCGGGCTATGGCATAGCCGCGGGACAGCACGGCCAGCGGCGAGAGGTCCTCCAAGCGGCCGGCGCGCTGGGCCAGCTCGTAGCGGTAGCGCTCCATGACCGGCCCCGCCGTGCGCTCCAGGCGCCCCTCCAATGCCGCCCGCTGCTGGGCCAGGGCGCCCAGATGCGCCGGAAGGGCCCGGGACAGGCGGTCGGCTGCGCTGTCGAGCCACTGCGCCTCGGCGGCGAGCAGCATCATGGGGTCGCGGAAGAGCGCTTTGTCGGCTATGCGCTCGAGGTAGCCGCGGGTGCGCTCCAGGCGCCGGCCCAGGGCTGCGGCCATGGCGCCCGCGCGACCCGCCAGGAGGGCATCCAGGCTCTCGCGCGAGGGGCTCACCGCCTCGGCGGCAGCCGTGGGCGTGGAGGCGCGCAGGTCCGAGACGGTATCGGCTATGGTGGTATCGACCTCATGGCCTATGCCGGTGACAACCGGCACCGGGCAGGCGGCGATGGCCCGGGCCAGCCCCTCGTCGTTGAAGGGCATGAGATCCTCGAAGGAGCCGCCGCCCCTTACCACCAGCACCACCTCGGCCCCGGCGGCGGCAACCCGCTGCAGGCCCTCCATCAGGGCCGCCGGCGCACCGGCGCCCTCTACCGGCACGCCGGCCAGCAGTATGCGCGCCTCGGGGTAGCGGCGGCGCAGGGGGCGCAGCACATCGTGCACGGCAGCGCTGCGGGGCGACGTGACCAAGCCGATCGCGGCGGGCAGGAACGGCAGGGGCCGCTTCCGGGCGGCATCGGCCAGGCCCTCGGCCTGCAGCTTGCGCGCCAGGGCGGCCACCTTCAGGCGCAGGTCCCCCTCGCCGGCCAGGGCCACCGAGAACACATCGAAGTTCATGCGCCCCTTGGCCGCATACAGCGTGAACCGCCCCGTCAGCTCCACCAGCTGGCCCACGGCCAGGTCGAAGCCGGCCTCGCGGTAGCGGTTGTTCCACATCATGCAGGGAAGGCTGGCGCCGGTATCCTTCACGGTGAAATAGGCGGCCTTGTAGCCCGGCTTCACCGATACCTCGGACACCTCGCCCACGATGCGCACCGTCAGGGCCTCCAGCGACCCCTTGGCCAGGGCCAGGGCGGCCGATACCGTGAGGGCCTCCCGGCCCTGCGCATCCTCCGCCGGCGCCGCGGCCGTTCCTGCAGCGGCCCTAGTCGCCATCACGCATGTTCAGCAGGTACAGCAGCTGCAGGGCCGAGGCAAGGGCCGCAGCCACATAGGTGAGGGCGCAGGCCCGCAGCACCGAGAACGAGGCGGATACCTCGCCGGCCGGCAGGTTGATGGACTTCATGTAATCCATGGCGCGGTGGGAGGCGTTGAATTCCACCGGCAGGGTGACCAGCTGGAAGATGACCACCACCGCATACAGGATGATGGCCAGGTTCACCAGACCCATCAGGTTCATGAAGATGCCTATCAGCAGTATGAATATCCAGGCGTTCGAGGCCAGGTTCACGGCCGGCACGATGGCGCCCCGCACCTTCATGGGGGTGTAGTCGGCGGCGTACTGGCAGGCATGGCCGGCCTCGTGGCAGGCGGTGGCGATGGCCGTGACCGACGAATGGCCGAACACGCTCGGCGACAGCGATATGCTGTTGTTGCGCGGGTCGAAATGGTCCTGGCCCTCGGCTCCCTGCACGATGCGCACGCCGTAGACCCCATGGGCCTGCAGCATGTTCTCGGCAGCCTGGGCGCCGGTGATGCCCGTAGACGATGCCACCTTCCCGTATTTGCGCAGCTGGGAGTTCACATAGCCCGAAGCGGCCATGCCTATGACCAGCGTGACGATGACGAGCATCCAATAGCTCATTGGTCCTATCCTTCCACCCGGTGTCTTGCTCCCGATTATAGTGGATGGGCGCGGTGCCGCAGCCGTCGGGTGCCGAACCGTAAAGCGGGCGAAGGGCCGCTACTGCGCCTGGATAACCGGCTTGCCACCGGCCATGGACAGCGTCACACGCCCCTCCAGGAAATCGACGAGCTCGTCGCCCACCAGCTCCTTTCGCCATCCTTTCAACACATCTACGTCGTCGTAATGGCCCCGGGCCAATGAGACGAGGTCGTTGTGGCTGGCCAGGGTGGGCAGGGCTATGCCGTTCTCGCGGGCCCGCGTGCGCACGATGGCCATGAGCATATCCACCTGCACATCCACGTTGGGCTCGCTCCGGGATACCGCATGGTATTCGGGCCAGGCCTCGGGCGACGAATCGAGGGCCGCGCCCATGAGCGCGAGCACCTCCCGCGCGTCGCGGGTGCTCAGGCGCTCCCGTATGCCGCGCACCATGAAGAGGTCGTCGATGGTGCGGGGCTCCCGCTTGCAGGCTTCTACGATCTGCTCGTCGGTGAGCACCCACTTGCGCGGCGTGTTGCGCGTGCGGGCCGCTATCTCGCGCCAGGCGGCCACCTCGCGGGCGGCGGCCATCTGGCGCCGCGTCAGCTGGGTCACATGCTTCAGCCGGCGGAAGCGCTCCCGCTCGTCCTCGCGGTAGTGCTCTTCGCGGGCCATCTCCTGGAAATCGGCCGCCAGCCAGTCCAGGCGCCCCTTCTCGCGCAGCTCCTCGGTCATGGCATGGTAGATCCGCGGAAGGTACTCCACGTCGTCTTTGGCGTATTGGATCTGCGACTCCGTCAGGGGGCGGGCCGACCAGTCGGTGAACGAGTCGGTCTTCTTCAGCTTCACGCCGCACATGGCATGCACCAGGGCCCCGTAGCCGATCTGCTGCGTCTGCCCCAGCAGGGCCGCCGCCACCTGGGTATCGAACAGGGGCGCCGGCACGCAGCCGATATCGTAGAGGATTATCTCGATATCCTGGTAACCCGCATGGAACACCTTCACGATATCCGGGTCGGTCAGGATGCCGGCCATTACGGTGAGGTCGTCCACGGCGAACGGGTCGATGATGACCACCTCGTCGTCGGTGGCCGCCTGCAGCAGGCACAGCTTCGGGTAGTAGGTGCGCTCGCGCAGGAACTCCGTATCGATGGCCAGAAGGCTCGATGACCGTGCCCGCTCGAGGAATGCCTCGAGCTTCTCCTGGGAATCGATATACATGGGGGAATCTCCGTCCTGCACCGGCTTGCCTTGAATTATCATCGTTATATCATAGCGTATGGTACATGGTTGTCCCGCAGGAGTCCGGAGGAGGTCCGTTGGAACTGCTCGTCATCAACAATCTGGCATCGGGGTTCCAAGACGGCCTGGTATACGATTACCTGCGCCAGGTGGCCGCCGACGGCGACCGGATCGAGATGCGCTGCACCGACGGCACCACCCCCATCGAATCGCTCTTGGACGATGCCGGCTCCTTCGACGCCGTGGTGGCCGCCGGGGGCGACGGCACCATCGCCACGGTCGCCTACCGCCTGGCCGATACGGGCATCCCCATCCTCCCCTTCCCCGCCGGCACGGGGAACCTTCTGGCCACCAACCTGGACGAGCCCCTGGAGCCCCATGCCCTGGCCCTGATAACGCGGCAGATGCGCACCCTCGATTTCGATCTGGGCCAGATCCGCTGCGGCGGCGGCACATTCGGATTCTGCATCATGGCCGGCGCCGGATACGATGCCACCATCATGCACGATGCCCAGCCGGCCAAGCGCACCCTGGGGCCTTTCGCCTATTTCCAGGCGGCCCTGGCGAACGCCGCACCCCAGGTTTCCCGGATCGAGCTGGATATCGACGGCAGGACCGTGTGCAGCGAGGGCCTGGGCGTGCTGCTGGTGAACTTCCCCCGCATACAGTTCGAGATACCCCTGACCCACGGCACCGATGCCCGCGATGGCGCCCTGGAGGTGGCCGTGCTGAAGGCCGAGAACGCCTTCGGGCTCATCCCGGCCCTGGTGGCCGGCATCATGGACCGCGACGGCGAGCATCCCGGCCGCAGCGAGGCGGTGGACATATACCGCGGGCGCGAGGTGCAGGTGCGGGCCGACCCGCCGTTCCAGATCCAGTACGACGGCGAGACGCCGGGCTGTGCGACACCGTTTGCGGCCGCGGTGCTGCCGCGGGCGGCCCGCTTCATCGTGAGCGAGGATACCTATAAGCGCATTTCGGGGTAATAGTTGGAGGCGACGCCCGGATTCGAACCGGGGGTGAAGGCTTTGCAGGCCTCTGCCGCGACCCCCACCTTGGCAAGGTGGTGCTCTACCAGCTGAGCCATGTCCGCATCGCGAGGAAATATGATAGCCGAACCGAAAAGGCTGTGCAAGGGAAATTTTCCATTTTCGGAATAGACGGCGAAATCATGGAAGCAGCCTCCATAATTATCCGATCCTTTGACAGGCCGATGCAATCTGCTAGAATTCTTGCTTGCCGGAAACGCTTCCGGCTGCCGTGGGCGTTTAGCTCAGGGGGAGAGCGCTTCCCTGACACGGAAGAGGCCACAAGTTCAAATCTTGTAACGCCCACCACGGACTACCAGCCGGGCCCGCGCCCGGCTTTTTCTTCGCCCTCCTAGGCCTTGGTCACGCGGATGCCCACATAGCAAGCATCCTCGGGCAGGTCGCGGATGGAGTACATCTCGTCGAGGGGAAGCGCCGACACCCTCCAGGTATAGCGTACCTCATCCCCCTCCTCCGAGCCGATGATGCCGGCGGTATAGGTGTTCTGGGAATCATCAACGCCCGAATCGGTCACCGTGGCCGAATCGAAGCCCTCGTGGGCCAGGGCGTTCTGGATGGCGGCCTGGGGGTCGCCCGTGGTGAAATCCGCATAGCGCACCACCATGCTGGTGGTGTTAATGCGGTCGACCGAGAGCATCCAGGAACCGCAGAGCAGCCGGGTGGCATCGGCGGCGGAAAGCGAGCCTATGCCCCGCAGGTACATGGCGCCCGCCTCTTCCACCGACACGTCGTCGGGCAGCTTCAGCAGCATCATGTTGCCCGAATCGGTGAGGGAGGTCGCATCGTAGAAGCTGTACCCCTCCTCCTCGATGAGGGCCTTGATGGAATCATCGTCCATGGTGATGAGCTCCCCCATGGGCGGCACGGTGGGAAGCGAGGCCGGGCGCTCTATATTGGCGGCCACGGTCTCCCCCACCGTAAGGGAGGCCTGCAGGGGGCTTATGACCATACGGAACAGGATGATGGCGCCGATGATGACGGCGATGGCGACGATGACCTTCAGCACGTTGCGCTGGGGCCGCGGCATCTCCGCGGGGCGCCCGAGGCGCTTGCCGTCCAGATAGGCGACATCGCCGTCCACCCGGGTGTATTCGCGGGTGCCGTCGTAATGGAGGCTCTCGGCCAGCTTGTCAGCGTTTATCATAGGGATGCTCCTGATGGCTTTGTGTGCTTCGGGCATTATATCATTGCCCCCCGCAGCCCCGTGCTAGCATGGGGTCCAAGGAGGAAACATGCTTGACTTTTCTATCTTCACCACGCCCGAGGCCTGGATATCCCTGGTCACGCTTCTGTTCCTCGAGATAATCCTGGGCGTGGACAACATCGTGTTCATATCGCTCACCTCGAACCGGCTGGAGCCCGAGAAGCAGCATATCGGGCGGAAGCTCGGCCTGGCCGGCGCCATGGTCATGCGCATCGCCTTCCTGTGCTTCGCGTCGTTTCTGGTGCATATGTCCACACCCCTCATCACCATCGACCTGGGATTCTGGTCCCACGGCATATCGGTGCGCGACATCATACTGCTGGCCGGGGGCGGCTACCTCATATACAAGGGCATAGCCGAGCTGCGCGACATGCTGGCCCTGAAGGAGCTGAAGGAGCACCACGGCAGCGATGGGGCGCCCAAGCATCTGAGCCTGCCCCAGGCCGTGGGCACCATCATGGTCATGGACATCGTGTTCTCCATCGACTCCGTCATCACCGCCGTGGGCCTGGCCCAGCACCTCATCATCATGATTATCGCCGTGATCGCCGCTGTTCTGCTGATGATGGTGTTCATAGACCCCATCTCGGAGTTCATCGACCGCAATGCCGAGATGAAGATCCTGGCCCTCACCTTCATAGCCATGATCGGCGTGCTGCTGGTGCTGGATTCCCTGGGCATCCATTCCGGCATAGAGCTGCTGGATATGTCCCTGGAGAAGCTGATGGTGTACTTCGCCATGCTGTTCAGCGTGGTCATGGAGCTCGTCCAGATACGCTACCGCAACAACCTGGAGTCCTGGCAGAAGGACCACCCCGCTCCCCCCGCCGAGTAACCGCTCTCCCAGCAAAGGCAAGGGCCCCGGAAAGCCGAAGGGGCTCCGGCGCAACCCCCGCAGCGAAGCGAGGAGTGCGCCGGAGCCCCTTCGGCTTTCCGGGGCCCGTCCCCCAGGTCCAATGGGTCCATCCGGCAAAAGAAAGACCGCCCGGAGGCGGCCTGTGGTTTCGATGGTGTCGGAGGCGGGACTTGAACCCGCATGCCCTTGGTGTGGGCACTAGCACCTCAAGCTAGCGCGTCTGCCAATTCCGCCACTCCGACAGGTGCAAGGCAACGTCCGTTATTCTAACCGAACGCCCCGCTTTTGTGAACCGGAATCATCCCTGGGGGTTGATGGTGCCCTGGGGGTACACGAACATGAGCGCCACCAGGGTGAGGAAGAAGATGATGGCCAGCACGATGGTGATGCGGTCGAGGTTCTTCTCCACGATGCTCGTGCCGCCCTGGGTGGAATAGAACGAGCTCTGAATCATATCGGACACGCCCGTGCCCTTGCCCGAATGCAGCAGGATGAAGATGATCAGGCCCGTCCCGGACAGGCCCAAGAGGATCAGCAGTATTATCAACAGCGGACTCACGTTTCACACTCCCGTTAGCTTTGCCCAACTCACAAATAGCAGATTATAGCGAATCTGCCCTTGCAGGGAAATACCCGTTTCGCCTTCCACATAATGACGATAGAGGCCCGGCGCAGCGGCCGCCCCCCTCGGCTGCAAGCCCTAGAGGCAGGCCTGCACCAGCGCCACGAAGGAATCCGCCTGCAGGGAGGCGCCCCCTATCAGCCCCCCGTCGATGTCAGGCTCGGCCAGAAGCAGCGCGGCATTGCCCACGTTCATGGAGCCGCCGTACAGCACGCGCATGGCCTCAGCGGCCTCGGCCCCGAACATCTCGCCCAGCTGCCCGCGGATGGCGCTGCACACCTCCTGGGCCTGCTCCGGCGTGGCCGTGCGGCCGGTGCCGATGGCCCAGATGGGCTCGTAGGCCACCACGGCCCTGCGGGCCTGCTCGGGGGCGATGCCGGCGAAAGCGGCCCTCACCTGGGCGCACACGAACTCTATCGTCGTACCCTCGTCGCGCACCGCCAGGCTCTCCCCCACGCACACGATGGGGTTGATGCCGCCGTCGAGCAGCGCCCGGGCCTTCTTGTTCACATCCTCGTTGGTCTCGCCGAAATATATCCGGCGCTCGGAATGGCCCACGATGCACCAGGCGCAGCCGATCTCGGCCAGCATGGGCACCGAGATCTCGCCCGTGTAGGCGCCCGAAGGCTCCCAGAACACGTTCTGGGCCCCCACGGCGCAGGGCACGCGGTCGAACTCGAAGACGGTCTTCACGGGCTTCAGATCCACATAGGGCGGGCATACCGCCACGTCCACTTGATCCTCCCAGCGGTCGTCGTAGTTGTTGGATATGTTCTGGGCCAGCACCACGGCTTCGCCGATGGTGTTGTTCATCTTCCAATTGCCGGCCATCATGGGCTTGCGTGCCATGGGGGCTCCTTTCTTCCGGGTCCGGGGGTGCGGTCTAGCGCTGCAGGGCCGCCACGCCGGGCAGCTCCCTGCCCTCGACGAGCTCCATCGAGGCGCCGCCGCCGGTCGATATGAAGGTCATGGCATCGGCCAGACCGAACTTGTTCACAGCCGCCACGCTGTCGCCGCCGCCGATGATCGTGTCGGCGGCCTTGTTGGCCGCCACGGCGCGGGCCACGGCCTCGGTGCCCGCCGCGAAGGCATCCATCTCGAACACGCCCATGGGGCCGTTCCAGAACACCGTCTGCGCCCGCCCGATGGCATAGGCATAGAGACGGGCGGTGCGCGGGCCGATGTCCAGGCCCATCATATCGGCGGGGATGGCATCGATGGCGACGGTGCGCGTGGAGGCATCCTCGGCGAAGCGGTCCGCGCATACGACATCGACGGGCAGCAGCAGCTCCACGCCCTTCTGGCCGGCCTTGCGCAGCATGGCGGCCGCGCGGTCGACCCAGTCGTCCTCCTTGAGGGAGGTGCCCACGCCGTAGCCCTGGGCCGCCAGGAAGGTGAAGCACATGCCGCCGCCGATGACCAGGGTGTCGCATTTGTCCATCAGGGCCTCGATGACGGCTATCTTGTCGGAGACCTTCGAGCCGCCCAGGATGGCGCAGAAGGGATGGCGCGGCGCATCCAGCATGCCCGTGAGGGTGTCCACCTCGTTCTGCAGCAGGTATCCCGCATAGGAGGGCAGCAGCTCGGCCAGGCCCGCCGTGGACGCGTGCGCGCGGTGGGCCGTGCCGAAGGCGTCGTTCACGTAGGCATCCCCCAACTCGGCCAGTTCCTCGCAGAAGGCGCGGTCGTTCTTCTTCTCGCGGGGGTCGAAGCGCAGGTTCTCGAGCATCAGCACCTCGCCATCGGCCAGGGCGGCCGCCTTGGCCCGGGCGTCATCGCCGCATATATCCCCGGCCATGGCCACGGGAACGCCCAGAAGCTCGCCCAGGCGCCGGGCGGCGGGCGCCAGCGAGAACTCCTCCTGGAAGCCCGTTCCATCGGGGCGCCCGCGATGGCTCATCAGGATCACCTTCGCGCCGTCGCCCGCCAGCTTGCGGATGGTGGGCAGCGCCGCGCGGATGCGCGTGTCGTCGGTGACGGCACCATCGGCCACGGGGGCGTTGAAATCGACGCGCACCAGGACGCGCTTGCCGGCGGCATCGAGGGCATCGATAGAGCGGATAGCGGCCACAGCAGCCTCCTTCCAGAGAGAACAGGCCCAAGCTGATGCCTGGGCCTGCAGGGGTCGGGCTCCTTAGAGCAGTATCTTCACGAGGTCCTTCACGCGGTTGGAATAGCCCCACTCGTTGTCGTACCACGAGATGCACTTCACGAAGTTGCCCTCGCCGCCCAGGACCATGGTCAGGCCCGCGTCGAAGATGGAGCTGGCGGGGTTGCCGATGATGTCGGAGGACACGATGGGATCCTCGGTATAGGCCAGGATGCCCTTCATGGAACCCTCGGAAGCCGCCTTCATGGCGCTGTTGATGGCCTCGATGTCGGCATCCTTCTCGAGCTCCACCGTGAGGTCCACCATGGACCCGTCCGGGGTGGGAACGCGGGTCGCGAAGCCGTCGAGCTTGCCGGCGAGCTCGGGGAGCACCAGCGCCACGGCGCGGGCGGCGCCGGTGGTGGTGGGGATCATCGAGAGGGCGGCGGCGCGGGCGCGGCGCATATCCTTGTGCGGCAGGTCCAGGATGCGCTGGTCGTTGGTATAGGAGTGGATGGTGTTCATGAAGCCGCGCTTGATGCCGAAGTTCTCCAGCAGCACCTTGGCGAAGGGCGCCAGGCAGTTGGTGGTGCAGGAGGCGTTGGATACGATGTTGTCCACGGCGGGGTCGTACTGGTCGTCGTTCACGCCCATCACGATGGTCTTGTCGACGTTCTTGCCGGGAGCCGAGATGAGCACCTTCTTGGCGCCGGCGTCCAGATGCGCCCGGGCCTTGGTGCCGTCGGTGAAGAAGCCGGTGGATTCCACCACCACGTCCACGCCGAGCTCGCCCCAGGGAAGCAGGGCCGGCTCGCGCTCGGACAGGACAACGAGCTCGTTGCCGTCGACGATGATGGACTTATCGGTGGCCACCACCTCGTCGAAGGCGCGGCCGTGGATGGAATCGTACTTCAGCAGATGGGCCATGACGGGGACCTCGCCCAGATCGTTGATGGCCACGACCTCGATGGAGGGGTCGTTCGCCATCGCCCTGTATGCGAGGCGGCCGATGCGGCCGAAGCCGTTGATTCCTACCTTTGTTGCCATGCTGCATCCCCTTTCCGGATGGTTTCGAAAACACTGCCCCATTGTACACCAGAGCGTTTTGCGCGCAGCCGGCCGGGAAGATTCGCAGGCGGGCGGTGCGGCGGTGCGGCCTAGGGAAGCTCCCGGGCCATCGCCTCGATGCGGCGGATGCGGTGGTACACCGCCGATTTCGAAAGGGGCGGATCGGCGTGCTCGCCCAGCTCCTTCAAGGTGGCATCGGGGTATTTCGCCCGCAGCTCCATGACCTCGCGCAGAGCCCGGGGCAGGCGGTCCACCCCGTAGGCCTCCAGCACGCGCCTCATGGCGTATATCTGGTCGACCGAGGCGGCGGCGGCCTTGTTCTGGTTGGCCACCTCGGCGTTGGTCTGGCGGTTCACCTCGTTGCGCACGCTCTTCACCACCCGGGCGTTCTCCATCACCAGGGCGTTCTGATGGGCGCCGGTGAAGGCCAGGAACTCCAGGATGGCCTCGCCGCTCTTCAGGTACACGATATAGGAGCTGCGGCGCTGGATGTAGCGCGCGCGTATGCCCTTGCCCTCCATGATGGCCACGAGGTCCCGGGCCATCTCCTCGGATTCCACGGTCACCTCGAAATGGAAATCGCCCCGGGGGTCGGCCACGAACCCGCTTCCCAGGAAGGCGCCGCGCAGATAGGCCGCCTCGCAGCACGACTTCGCCACCAGTTCCGGCGCCACGCCCAGCCGCAGCCCCTCCTCGCCCAGCACGCCCATGTCGCGCAGGGCCGCGGCCAACCCCCCCTGGGCCGGCACGTCGATGAGGTAGTTGGGGGTCTTATGCAGCACCGAGCGGCGCGTGGTCAGCTCGGTGCGCAGGTCGTAGCCGTCATGCAGCAGGCGCCAGGCCAGGCGCGCCACCGAGGGGGTGTCGGTGGCCACCTCCAGGCGGTAGCGGCCCTGGCCGCTGATGAACAGGGTGCCCTCGATGCGTATGAGGGCCGCCAGCAGGGCCCGCTCGCAATGGGAGCACTGGGGCGCCACGCGGGCGAGCTCCTCCTTCACATCGGAGTTGAAGGACATGCCGCCATCACCTCCCGCAAGGCCTCGCGCAAACGGCCCGGATCGTGCCACGAGGGGTTCTGGGAACCGGTGAAATCCCTGGCCAGCACCCGGGCCCCCGCCGCCTCGATGGCGGCTATCTGGCCGTCATCGGCCACCAGGTAGCGCACCATGGCGGCCTCGGGCACCTCCGCGCCGGGCCGGCAGCCCTGCAGCAGCACCCAATCGATAGCCCCTTCCAGGCCGTGGGCCTCGAGGGCGCGGAAATGGTCGAGGGCGTCCATGCCGCGGGTCTCGCCCTGCACATCGGCTATGGAGCAGATGAAGGCCACCTGGCAGGACGACCGGGCGAGCGCCTCGGCGATGCCGGGCACCAGCAGGTTGGGGATGATGGAGGTGAACAGCGAGCCGGGCCCCAGCAGCACCAGGTCGGCCCGGCCGATGGCATCGATGGCGGGCCCGTAGCCGTGCACGGCATCGCTCGCGCGCAGGGCCACCTTGCGCAGGGAGGTGCGGGAATGGGAGGCCACGGCCTGCCCCTCCAGCGTGCGCCCGTCGCTGGTCTTGGCCACCAGCGATACGCGGTCCAAGGTGGAGGGATACACATGGCCCCGGGCATCGAGCAGCCGCTCGCAGATGGCTATGGCCTCGGGGAAGCTGCCGCTGGTGGCCTCGAGGGCCGAGAGCATCAGGTTACCCAGGCTGTGGTTCTCGGCGAAGCCGAACCGCACCTTGAACGCCTTCACCAGCGGGTCGTCCGGATCGGCCGCCATGGCGGTGAGGCATTTGCGTATATCGCCGGGCGCGGTGGCGCCCGCCTGGTCGCGCAGGATGCCCGTGGAGCCGCCGTCATCGGCCATGGCCACCACGGCCGCGGTCTCGAGCCCCAGCGAGAGCGCCGTGCGGATGGCCATGGAGGCCGCCGTGCCGCCGCCGATCACCACGGCGCGCAGGGGACGGGTCTGGGCGGGGGGATGCACCTCGGGCAGGGCCCGGAACACCTCTGTGGCCGAGGGGTCGTGGCTGAAGGGCCGCGGGCGCAGGCTATCCATCAGCGGACCCCGTCCGTTGCATCGGCCGCAGGGTCTGCATTCACCAGGCGCCCATCGGGCTTCACGGCCAGGGCCAGGTCGCGGTGGGCGATGCTCACCCGGTAGCCGTTCTTGCGCAGGTAGTCGCCCGTCGCCTCGGCCAGGGCCACGCTGCGGTGCTGGCCGCCGGTGCAGCCCACGGCTATGGCCAGGTGCTGCTTGCCCTCGGCCACGTAGCCGGGCATGATGCAGTCGAGCAGGCCGTACCAGCGCTGCAGGAACCGCTCGGTCTCGGCGTTGTACATGACGTAATCGTGGACCTTCTGGTCCAGACCGGTCATGGTGCGCATCTCGGGATCGTAGTAGGGGTTCGGAAGGAAGCGCACGTCTATGACGAGGTCCGCATCGGCCGGGGCCCCGTGCTTGAAACCGAAGGAGTACACCGTCACCGCCAGGCCGGCCCGCTCCTCCCCCTCGGTGAAGTGGTGGCGCAGCTTGGCGCGCAGCTCGGCGGGCAGCAGGTTGGTGGTATCCACCACGTAGTCGGCCCGGTTCCTCATGTCCCGCAGCAGCAGCCGCTCGCGCTTGATGCCCTGGGCGATGCCCGCCCCGTCCTCGCAGAGCGGATGGCGGCGGCGGCTCGATTTATAGCGGGCGATCAGGCGGTCGTCGTCGGCATCGAGGAACACGATGCTCACCTCTATGCCCCGGTCCTCCTGGGATTCCAGCACGCTGCCCATCTCCGAGAAGAAGCCCCGGGCCCGCGCATCGCATACGATGGCGACGCGCCGCGCCTTGCCGTCGGCAGCCTCCTCGAGGTCCATCACGCGGCCTATGAGCTCCGGCGGCAGGTTATCGACGCAGAAATAGCCGAGGTCCTCGAACACGTGCATGGCCTCGGTGCGGCCGGCACCGCTCATGCCGCTCAGTATGACGAGCTCGGGCATGGACTGGTCGGAAGACGGCATCATCCCTCCTTACCGGGGGCTTCGGCGCTCGCGGGCGCCGGACCCCCTCCCTTCTGGATGCGCTCATTATACTGCCGCAGCACCAGGTAGACCTCTTCCGCCACCTCGGCCGGGATGCCCTTGACGGCCTTTATGTCATCGAGGGACGCGCCTTTCAGGTTCTTGAACGACTTGAAGGCGCGCATGAGCGCCTTGCGGCGCACGGGCCCCAGGCCGGCCACATCGTCGAGCACGCTGGCCGTCATTCCCTTGCCGCGCAGCTCCCGGTGGAAGGTGATGGCGAAGCGGTGCGCCTCGTCGCGCACCTGCTTCACCAGGTACAGCGAAGCCGAGCCGCCGGGCAGCACCACGGGTCCGTCGTCCTGCCAGGGCGCGAACAGCTCCTCGTCGCGTTTGGCCAGGCCCGCAAGGGCGATATCGTCGCGGCCCAGCTCGTCGAACATCTGGATGGCCGCCGTCAGCTGGGGCTTGCCGCCGTCCAATATGATAAGGTCGGGCTTGCTGCCGAAGCGCTCGTCGGCCATGCGCTCGTCGCAGTAGCGGCGCCGCAGCACCTCCTGCATGCTGAGGAAATCGTTCGCCTCGTCCAGGGGCGTCTTTATCCTGAAGCGCCGGTACTGGTTCTTATCGGGCTTGCCGTTGGTGAACACCACCATCGAGGCCACCGTGTAGCTGCCGTGGATGGTGGATATGTCGAAGCATTCGATGCGATGGGGCGGCCGGTCCATGGCCAGGGCGCTCTCGAGCTGCAGCAGCGCGTCGTTGATGCGCTGGTCCTCGTAGTTGGTGCGCACCTTGTAGCGCAGTAGGGTATGCTGGGCATTCCGCTCGGCCAGCTTCACCAGCTCGTGCTTCTCGCCGGCCTTCGGCACCGTGAAGCGCACCTTGGCCCCGTGGGGGTCGTTCAGGCGCTCTGTGAGCCAATCCGCCATGACCGGGGCGTCCTCGGGCGCCGAGGCCAGTATGACCTCGCGGGGGATAGAGCTGGTGGTGCCGTAGTAGCGCAGCAGGAAACCGCGGACGAGGTCCTCGTCGGGCACGTTGGACCCCTTGTCCAGGATGAACTCGTTGGAATTCATGATGCGGCCCTCCCGCACCATGAACACGTGCACGCCGGCGATGGTCTCCTCGCGGAAGATGCCGATGACATCGGCATCCAGATGGCGCGACGACACCGCATGCTGCTTGTCGGCCAGGGCGGCCACCGCATCGATGCGCCCCTTTATGCGGGCGGCCTTCTCGAAGTCGAGCTCGTCGGCGGCTGCCTGCATCTCGGCGGCCATCTCGTCCACGAACTCGTCATGGTGCCCGTCCAGGAAGCGGGCCACGCGCTTCACGTGGGCCCGGTAGCCCTCTTCGTCGATGGCGCCGCAGCACACCCCGGGACCCAGCCCCACATGGTAGTCGAAGCAGGGCCGCATGGATTCGCGGGTCGAGAGGAACGCCTCCAGCTGCCCCTTGTCCAGCTGGCGCTTCAGACGGCGCCACTCGGCGCAGGAAGCCGAGCATATGGGCACGACGCGGCGCACGGCATCCACCATGGTGCGGGCGGCGCGGCTGTCGGTATAGGGGCCGAAATAGCGGGTCTTGGGGTTGTGCTTCTCGCGCGTGTACTTGATGGCCGGGAAGGTATCCTGCATGGTCAGCGCTATGAAGGGATAGGACTTGTCGTCCTTGAAATCCACGTTGAAGAAGGGGGCGTGCTGGTTTATGAGGTTCCGCTCGAGCACCAGCGATTCATGCTCGTTCTCGGCGACGATGTATTCGAAGGAATCGATGGCATCCACCAGCAGGGGTATCTTCGCCCGGTCGTCTTGGAAATTCACGTACTGGCGCATGCGGGCCCGCAGCTGCTTGGCCTTCCCCACGTAGATGACGCGGCCGGATGCATCCTTCCACAGGTACACGCCGGGCAGCGGCGGCACGCTGTTCAGCTGCTCCTTTATGCGCTCGAGCTTGTCGTCGGACTGCGCCATGGGCGCTCCTCCCTTTGCACCCCTAGGAGGGGCCGATGGTCTTGCTGGAAACCACCCCGCTCGGCGAGATGATGATGGCCTCGACCTCGCCTTCATAGGGGGTGTCGACGCAATAGGCGCTGTTGCGGTAATAGCCTTTCAGGGGCTCCTCGTCCGCGATGTCGCAGATGATGATGTCTATGCCGGGCAGGCGCGCATCCTCGAGGGTGGGGTCGTTCGTTATGACCACCTTCAGATCCGCTTCCTGGCGGGCCAAAAGCTTCTGCGCCGTCATCACGGCAGCCGGACGGGCCGGATAGTCCAGGGCGAATACGCCCACGCGGCGCTCCCCGCGCGATACCACCAGGGGCTCCGCATACAGGTTGCGACCCGCAACATCGATGCGGTATACCTCGGCGCCCTTGTCGCGGTAGCTCTCGCCCAGGGCATCGATGCTGAAGCCCTCGCCATCCACCTCGATGTCGAGGGCGTCCCCATCCGCTGCATCATCCGATGGGGGCTCCGCGACGCCGCCGGATTCCCCTCCCCCCGCAGCTGCCGAGGGCTCCGGGGCGGCGGCTGCATCGGCGACGGCATCGGGCGGGGCCGCAGCATCCGATGGGGCCGCCCCCTCCCCTGCCGCCGCAGAGGACGGGGCCGCCCCGGAAGAGGATGCGGCCTCGGCGGCCTCCCGCGCCAGGCGCTTGGCCTCCACCGCCTCGGGTTGGCGCGTGCCCTCCAGCAGCAGCACCGTGTAGCCGTCCATCTGACCGATGGAGTCGTCGATGTTCGAAGCCGTCACGTTCCAGCCGTGGCCGGCCAGGATATACCAGCCCATGGCCAGCATGGCACCGGCCCCCAAAACGGCCAGGAGCACCAGCGCTGCTATTTCGCGGGTCCGCTTCTGCATGGCAACAGTGTATCCTATGGGCCGCAAGCCGGGGCCGTGCAACCGGGAGGGCCGCCTAGGAGGCGAGCAGCTTCCGGAGGAACTGGCCGGTATAGCTCTCCGGCACCTCCGCCACCTCCTCCGGGGTTCCGCAGGCCACCACGGTGCCGCCCCGGCTGCCCCCCTCCGGGCCCAGGTCGATAATGCGGTCGGCCGATTTGATAACATCCAGGTTATGCTCGATGACGAGCACCGTGTTGCCGGCATCCACCAGGCGCTCCAGCACCTCCAGCAGCTGGCGGACGTCCTCGAAATGCAGCCCGGTGGTGGGTTCGTCCAGTATATAGAACGTCTTGCCCGTCTGGCGCTTCTGCAGCTCGCTGGAGAGCTTCA
This sequence comes from uncultured Eggerthellaceae bacterium, assembly GCA_947564425.1. Lineage (GTDB taxonomy): Bacteria > Actinomycetota > Coriobacteriia > Coriobacteriales > Eggerthellaceae > UBA9715. Next base: position 746 of record CANOBU010000009.1, on the reverse strand, counting down.
CGCGCTGGGCCTCGCCGCCCGAGAGCGTGGTGGCGGGCTGGCCCAGGCGGATGTAGCCCAGGCCCACATCGTGCAGCGTCTCCAGCTTGCGCTTGATGCCGGGTATGTTCTTGAAGAACTCCAGGGCCTCGTCGACGGTAAGGTCGAGGATGTCCGAGATGGTCTTCCCGCGGTAGGTGACCTGCAGGGTCTCGCGGTTGTAGCGCTTGCCACCGCAGACCTCGCAGGGCACGTAGATATCGGGCAGGAAATGCATCTCGATCTTGATCTGGCCGTCGCCCTTGCAGACCTCGCAGCGACCCCCCTTCACGTTGAAGGAGAAGCGGCCCGGCGAATAGCCCCGGGCCTTGGCCTCCTGGGTAGAGGCGAACAGGGCGCGGATATCGTCCCACAGGCCGATGTAGGTGGCGGGGTTCGACCGCGGGGTGCGGCCGATGGGGCTCTGGTCGATGTTTATGACCTTGTCGAGCGCCTCGGCGCCGATGATCTTCTTGTAGGCCCCCGTGCGGCGCCGGGCGCGGTTCACCCGATTGGCGAGCAGCGGGGCGAGGGTATCGGTGACAAGGGAGGATTTCCCCGAGCCCGATACGCCTGTGACCACGGTGAGGGTGCCCAGGGGCACCTCCACATCGATGCCGCGCAGGTTGTTCTCCGCCGCTCCCGTGAGCACGATCGACCCGCGGCCCGGGTCGCGCCGCTGCGCGGGCACCGCGATGACGCGGCGGCCGCTGAGGTAGTCGCCGGTG
>CANOBU010000008.1 GCA_947564425.1 uncultured Eggerthellaceae bacterium | reverse complement strand
CAGTCGTTTCTTCCGGATGCACAGGATATCCGAAGGCTATCGTAAAAGGGGACGATGCAAATACTGAAATATCCGTAAGTCATGAATACGTATACTTCAGTACTTCCCTTCGGCTATCGAGGCTACCGGTATTGCCACTGCAGAGAGAGCGAAGGCTCGCGGTTGGCAGGGGGCTCGGGTGTTGCGAGCCAACCGATTCTTTAGGAAAATCCTTTAAAGGAGGGATTAATGGATAACAAAGAGTTTACCGTCTCCGAGGTAATCGACTCTTTCGGTATTAACGGCCACACCTGGCTCATGTTCGTGCTGCTGGGTCTGGCGAACATCTTCGACGGTTATGACTTCATGATCGTCAACAGCACCAACACCTATCTGGCTCCTTCGTTCGGCCTGACCTCGGCTGCCGAGATCGGTTCGCTGACCACCTGGGGCCTGCTGGGCATGGTGCTCGGCGGTGCCGTGGGCGGCGCTATGTCCGACCGCATCGGCCGTAAGAAGATGCTGATCATCGCCGTTATCTTCTATGGTCTGTTCACCCTGCCGCAGGCATTCAGCAACTCGCTGGCCATCTTCGCCGTCTGGCGCCTGATCGCCGGCTTCGGCGTCGGTTCCTGCATCCCCATCGTTACCACCTGCTTCTCCGAGACCATTCCCTCGAAGAACCGCGGCGTGTTCGTAACCTTCGGCATGGCCTTCATGGTCGCCGGCTGGGTGCTCGCAGGCCTGGTGGCCGCCCCCATCTGCACGGCTAACACCTCGCTGTTCGGTGACTTCCTCACCAACAGCCAGATCACCGTTGCCAGCGGCGCCACCTACTTCGAGAACTGGCGTATCTGCTACCTGATCGGCGCTCTGCCCATCATCTACGGAATCATCCTCATCTTCGCGATGCACGAGACTCCGCAGTGGTATGCCACCAACGGCCAGAAGGAGAAGGCCGTGGCTGCCCTCGAGGCCATCGCCCATCAGCATCATGACCAGAACGCCAAGTACGATCCCAACCTGCTGATCGTGCCGCCCAAGCCGGCCAACGTCGGTCCCAACGTGCTCTTCTCCAAGAAGTACATCGTTGCCACCGCCGCCATCTGGTGCACCTACTTCGTGGGCCAGTTCTGCGTGTACGGCATGAACGCCTGGATCCCCACTTGGTTCCAGAACATGGGCTACACCGCCGGCCAGTCCGTGAACCTGCAGACGTGGAACAACGTGGCTGCCATCCTGTCGAACATCACCGTGGGTTACGTCTCCGACCGCATCGGCCGTAAGAAGAACCTCGCGGGTTCCTGGATCGCCTGCATCGTGGCCATCGTGCTGTGCTCCGTGTTCATCACCTATGACCCGGCCCAGTCCAAGATGGTCCTGTACGTCGCCCTCATGCTGCTGTTCGGCTTCTGCCTGAACTACGCCATCACCGCTGTTCAGCCGCTGATGCCCGAGAGCTACCCCACGGCTATCCGCAACACCGGCGTTGCCTGGTGCCAGGCCTTCGCCCGCTTCGGCGGTTCCGGCTCGTCCATCGTTCTGGGCGCCTTCGCCACCGCCTTCGTCATGGCCAATCCCGCTGCCAGCAACCCCGAGGCCGTCGCAGCCGCCGCTGCCGCCGGCAAGGAGCTTGCTGCCACCATCCCCGATTGGTCCATCGTGGTGCTGACCCTGTGCATCCCGTTCGCCCTGGGCTTCATCTGCACGCTCCTGTTCGTTAAGGAGACGGGCGGCAAGTCCCTCGACGAGCTGGCTGCCGAGGAGACCGCTTCCGATGCCAATGACACCGGTACGACGCTGTTCACCGTGATGATGATCATCGTCGTGTGCCTGGCTGTGCTCTGCATCGTCTTCCCGCTGCTGCCCGCCAGCATCTTCGGCGGCGTGCCGTTCTCGAAGACTCCGATGGCCCTGCCTCTCATGGCCATCGGCATGCTCGCACCGTTCGCGTTCTTCTTCATCTTCGCCGGCCCCCGTGCCATCAAGAACCGCAAGTAATTGCGCTTGACCGCATAACCGGCGATCCAGAAGGTCGCATCGGAGAACCCCCGCTTGCCGGGGGTTCTCTTTTAATCCGACCGGACACCTATCATCTTACGGGGCCAATGGGTACAATCGGTATACCCAGACCCAACCGCCTACACCGGGAGCGAATATGGCAAAGATCTCGAAGAAGCAAAGAAGCACCCTGAAGGAGATAACGCTGCTGGCCAAAGAGGTCAAGAGCCGGCGCATCAAGGGCATCGTGGCCATCGCCATCATGGTGGTCCTTATCATCGGGTTCAACGAGTTCGGCTACAACCTGGGCTTCATCGATCCCGGCAACGTGGTCATCCGCGCCATGATGTACATCACGGCGCTGGTGATAGCGGGCTATTCGGGCATCATGCTGATGCGCGCATCGCAGAAGCAGCGGTCCATCGACGGGCTGCGCCAGCAGGCCGGCATCAGCCGCGAGATGCTGGACGCATGGGAGAAGGGCGAAATCGAGTAGCCCTCTGCGCCTCCGGGAATGGGAGAGGGCAGAGGGACCTGCCGGCGAGGCTTCGCTTCACTTTTTGTATAAAAGAAGTTTGAAGCTGCAGAAATGCCGGCAGGCCCCTCTGCCCTGGCCCATTTCCGAAGGCGGGAGGCTATCGTTAAGCGGGAGCGGTTTGGTGGGGATGGGAGCTATCCGTTGTCGGGATTCTGTTGATCCGCTGCGGTCAGTTCCTCGTAGGGGATGCCCTTGTTGGTGAAGATGCGGTCCTTCCATTTCGCCCAGCCCTTGAGCTCGACGGGCTCGCCTTCGCTCTTGCCCTTCCAGCTTTCCTTTATGGCCATAGCCACCACGGCGCAGGCGGCGATGCGCAGCTTCGAGAGGTCCTTCACCTTTATCTCGTAGCATTGCCCCTTGTCTTTGAACTTCACGCGCGAGATGCGCACGTCCAGCTTGCCGGTACCCTCGTTCTTGAAGTCGAGCGGCGGGTCGGTGATGGACCCTTTGATATCCCACAGCATGCCCTTGAAGAAGTAGTGATCGAAGATGGTATAGGTGTGCAGCTGGTACTCGAAGCGCTCGACGCCCACGTAGTATACGAGGGTGTTGGGGTCGAAGCGGATACGGCCCAACTCGCCGCCCATGCGGTTGATGATGGATACCTTCGAGTTCTCCTGCTGCCAGTCCGATTTCACCGTGAGGAACACATCGCCATCGGCATACCACAGCTGGAAATCCTCGCGCTTGTCGACGGCATCCACCGGCATGTATACGCGGTTGTTCTTCATGAAAGGCCTCCGAGCCTACTCGGGCGCCCGGGAAACGGGCTTCGGACGAACCCTATGATTATACGCTATGGGCCGCAGGCTCTGCTGCGAATACAAGGTATTCGTTGAGGGCTCCCGTGCGACCATCGGCCCTGAAGCAATCGATCAGGCGCCCCTGCGGCTGCACGGCTGCCACCAGGGCATCGAGCTCGGCATCGCCGAAGCTGTGGCAGTAGCGATAGCGGGATTCGTCCCCCTGCCAGCCGAGCAGGTAATCGCCCTCCCCCAATGCGATGCCCAGCTGCGCCCGGCCCCTCTCGGTGGAAGCGCGGGCACGCTGCGCCAGGGATACATCATCGGCGAAGCGCCAGAACGAGAATGCCGCGACACCCCCAGGACGCACCGCACCCAGGCACGCGCGCAGGAAATCCCCCCGGGCCGACGCTCCCGGGATATGGTGCAGGAAGCCGAAGGAGACCGCGGCATCGAAGGCGCCTGGGGCAAACGGTGCGCCGGGATCGGCCAGGATATCCCTCCGACAAGCCGTCACCTCGAAGGGGACGAGGTCTTCCTGCCTGCAGGCTTCGTCCAGCAGCTGCCTGTTGGAATCCACCAGCGTGAAACTCCAAGGTATATCCGGCCGGAAAGCCGCAGCGAACGATTCGAACCGACCGTTGCCGCAGGCCATATCGCAGAGCGAGAGCCCCTTCCCGGCCGGCCGGCATCCGACGACCGTATCGAGCACGCGCCGCCAGCCGGGCCAGGGGCTCTGACGCGTCTGCGAGAAGGAGGCCCCATGGGCCTCGTAGAACCCCTTGTTGAGGGCGTTTAGGAAATCTGCCGACGATTCATCCATAGAACCATTCTAAAGCAAGAGAACACCGTAGCCCGTCCCCCGACACGCAGCGATACAATAGGGCCATGGATGAAGCTATCGCCGACATATTCGAAAGCTTGCGTGCGAATGCCTTGGACGCCGACGAGCTGGACCGCATCCTGCGCCGCGCGAGCCGCCGCCGTGCCGATGGCCGGCGCGTAGCGAAGAAGCAGGTGCTGCCCTACTTCCTGAATGCCCGCACGCAGCGGACCGCTGCCTGGGAATCGTGGGGTACCACTCCGGACCTGGAGGAGCGCTTCGTAGCCGCTTTGCAGATGAAACCCCGCCGCACTGCCTCGGGGGTGGCCACCATCACGGTTATCACCAAACCGCAACCGTGCAGCGGAAATTGCATATTCTGCCCCAACGATGTGCGCATGCCCAAGAGCTACCTGCATAATGAACCCGCTTGCCAGCGGGCCGAACGGCAATGCTTCGACCCCTACCTGCAGGCAGCCGCCCGTTTGCAGGCCCTGCAGGCCATGGGGCATGCCATCGACAAGGTGGAGCTCATCGTGCTGGGAGGATCCTGGACCGATTACGGCACCGCCTACCGCCGGTGGTTCATAACCGAGCTGTTCGCCTGCCTGAACGCCTCGGAAGAACAGCGGGCCGATGAAGCGCGGAAACGCGCAGCGCGCTATGAGGGACTCGGCATCACCGGCGATGTCGATGCGATCGCCGAGCGTGCCCGCCCGGCGCAGGAGGCGGTGACGGCCGGCGACCTGGCCTACAACGACGCCGTCGCCGCCCTCTACGGTCCCGGCACCCCGTGGGAGCAGGCCGCCGCCTTCCAGGAAGCGGGATGGGATGACCTGCAGGCAGCTCAGGAAGCCAACGAAACAGCCGCCCACCGGGTCGTGGGGCTGGTGGTGGAGACGCGCCCCGATGCCATCGACCCCCCTGCGCTGGCAGAGCTTCGGCGCCTGGGCTGCACCAAGGTGCAGCTGGGCATCCAGAGCCTCGACCCCGGCGTGCTGGCCGCGAACGGGCGCCCCATCCCCGTCGATGCCATCGGGCGGGCCCTGGGCCTTTGCCGCCTGTTCGGCTTCAAGACCCACGTGCACTTCATGGTGAATCTGCTGGAGGGCACCCCCGAAGCCGACATACGCGGGTTCGGCCAGCTGGTGTCGGACGAGCACTTCGATCCCGACGAGGTGAAGCTGTATCCCTGCGCTCTGGTGGAGGGCACGGCGCTGATGGAGCAGTACCGCATCGGCCGCTGGCGCCCCTACAGCGAAGAAGAGCTCATCGAGGTGCTGTGCGCCGCCATGCAGGCGGCTCCGCCCTATCTGCGGGTATCCCGCATGATCCGCGATATATCCTCGTGCGACATCGTGGCCGGCAACAAGAAGACCAACCTGCGCCAGATGGTCGAGCAGACCCTGAGGGAAACGGGCGCCCCGGTGCAGGAGATACGCTTCCGGGAAGTGGGCTCCGAGCCGCTCGACCCCGCTTCTCTGATCCTCGACGAGATATCCTACCAGACGGCGGTTACCCGCGAGCATTTCCTGCAGTGGGTCACCCCGGAAGGGCGCATCGCCGGCTTCCTGCGCCTGTCGCTCCCCGAGCCGGCGGCCCTGACGGAATGGGATGGCGCCCTGCCCGTCGGGCCCGGCGAGGCCATGATCCGCGAGGTGCATATCTACGGCATCGCCACCGAGCTGGACCGCCCGGGCACCTCGGCCCAGCACCATGGCCTGGGAAAGCGGCTGGTCGAGCGGGCCTGCGCCATCGCCCGCGAAGCGGGATTTGCCGCCATGAACGTCATAAGCGCGGTGGGAACCCGGGAATACTACCGCAAGCTGGGATTCCGCGACAACGGGCTGTACCAGCAGCGTCCGCTGTAGCCTGCAACGGCAGCCTACAGAGCGGCCTTGATCGCGGCCAGGAACTCGCCGTAGTCGTCGAAGGCCGGCAGCTCGGGGTGGTCCCGGCGTATGGCATCGGTGCTGCGGAAGAGGAAGCCGGCCTTCGAGGCCTCTATCATCCCCAGGTCGTTGAAGCTATCTCCGGCGGCGATGGTCTCGAACCCCATGGCTTGCAGCCCCCGCACCGTGGTCAGCTTCGATTCGGGGCAGCGCATGGAAAAGCCGGTGATCTGCCCATCGGGGGCCACCTGCAGGCTGTTGCAGAAGAGGGTGGGCCAGTTCAGCTTGGCCATAAGCGGCATGGCGAACTGCTCGAAGGTGTCGGACAGTATGATCACCTGGGTGCAGCGTCGCAGCTCGTCGAGGAATTCCCGAGCGCCGGGCAAGGGGTCGATACGGGCTATGACCTCCTGTATCCGGGGCAGCCCCAAGCCGTGTTCGCGCAAAACGCCCAAGCGGAAATCCATCAGCTTGCCGTAATCGGGCTCGTCGCGGGTGGTCCGGCGCAGCTCGGGCAGGCCGACCTCGTCGGCGAAGGCGATCCATATCTCCGGTACCAGCACGCCTTCCATATCGAGGCAGACGATATTCATCGCTATCCTTTCGCTCGCTGCACCCCGGGTGATGCCGGAAGGTGCCAGGGAACCCTATTCGATGATCTCCAGACAGGGCGGCACAGCCTGAGGGCGGCCCTTCGCCTGGGAGACCGCTATCTCCTGGTCGGCCCGCACCACGCGGCTGTGGGCCGGGATGGATTCCGTCACGAAGGCGGAGCCGGCTATCACGGAATCCTCCCCGATGACCGTCTCGCCTCCCAGCACGCAGGCGTTGGCGTATATGGTGACGTTGTCCTCGATGGTGGGATGCCGCTTGACGCCGGCCAGGCGCTGGCCGCCGCGCGTGGACAGGGCGCCCAGGGTGACGCCCTGGTATATCTTCACATGGTCGCCGATCACAGTGGTCTCGCCGATCACCACGCCGGTGGCATGGTCGATGAAGAAGTACTCCCCCACCGTTGCGCCGGCATTCAGGTCAACGCCGGTGCGGGAATGGGCGTATTCGGTCATGATGCGGGGGATCAGCGGCACGTCCAGCATATACAGCTCGTGGGCTATGCGGTACACCCAGATGGCGAAGAAACCGGGGTAGGAATAGATTATCTCCTCTTTCGATTGCGCCGCCGGGTCCCCGTCGAAGGCCGCCTGGATATCCTTGTACAGCATCCTCTGGATGCTGGGCAGCTTGCACAGCAGCGCCGCAGCGGTGTCGCGGGCCTCGGCCTCGATGCTCTCGCAGCCCTTCGACCCGCCATCGCGGAAATGCAGGGCGAGCTCCACCTGCCGCCGCAGGCGCGCCTCCACGGTCATGACGGTGTTGCCCACGAAATAGGTGGCATCGGCCGGTGCGCTCTGGGCGCCATCGGTGAAGTAGCCGGGGAACATGATGTTGCGCAGGTCCTTCAGGATGGCGATGATCTCGTTGCGGTTGGGCATGCGCCGGTCGGGGTCGGTGAAGAATATCTCGTCGCTGGCCTGGTAGGCCTGCTCTATCTCCTTGACGATCTCTGCGACATCGCAGGTTTTCATCGGAAGGACCTCCTATCGTTTCAGGACGCGCGCCCGCAGCTCCATGAAGCGCTCCGACGGCTCGCAGGGCCCCTGCTCTTCAGGGGGCGAGAGGATGGATGCCATGGATGCCAGGGCGATATAGGGGGGCGATTGGATGCGCTTGAAGGCGGCCCCCCGGATGCTCTGCACCACCCATTCCAGGTCGGCGAGGAATTCGCGGGGGGTGTCCAGCCCGTAGAAGCGGATCCATTTGCCCAGGGGGCCCGCCAGCAGGCTGCCGTCGAGGTAATGGCCCAGCACGGCGCAGGCGCCCGCATCGATGCCCTGGCCGTCCAGCAGCTGCCCCAGCAGCCAATCGTGGTAGAACCACTTCATGGGGTCGCGCTGTCCTTCGGCAAGCTCCGCCGAGGGCATGGTGGCCCATTCGTAGCCATCGGGCGTCTCGCGGGGCAGCAGGTTCTCGGGGATTATCTCGCAGCCGGGCTCGCCGTTTATGGTGCGGGCCAAATCGAACAGCTGGGTCTTGGTGAGGTCTGCGATGGGGGCCAGAGCGCCGACGGCATCGCCGTACAGGGTGGCATAGCCGAACGCCGCCTCCACGCGGTTGCCGTTATTCACCACCACACCGTCCTCCAGGGCGGCGCAGGTGCACAGCAGCTGCCCGCGCACCCGGGCCTGCATGTTCTCGGCCACCAGCCCCTGCAGGCCCGAAGCCGGGTAGCCCAGCTGCTCCACGGCGCGGCCGGTGGCCTGCACCAGGTCCTCGATGGAGCCGCTCTTCAGGTCGATGCCCAGGGCCTCGGCGATATAGCGGGCATTGGCCATGGTGGCATCGCTGGAATAGCGGCTGGGCAGATGGCAGCCCACCACTCGCTGGGGCCCCAGCGCCAGCACCAGCAGCGCGGCGGCGATGGAGCTGTCCAGGCCGCCGGAAAGGCCCACCACCCAGCGGGGCTCCCAGCCCAGCACCTGGCTGTCGAAGCGGCGGATGGTCTTTACCAGCGCCGCCAGCACCTTGTCCTTGCAGGGCTCGGCAACCGGGCCCCCGCGGTCGAGGGTCACCAGGGCGAAATCCTCTTCGAAATCGTCGCGCAGGCGCGCCAGCAGATGCCCCTCGTTGCTGAACACCGCCGTGCCGCCGTCGTAGGCGAACACCTTCTTGTCCACATTGCGCATGCCCACCGGCCGCAGCACGATGCCCGGCCAGGAGGGGCGCTGATGCTGCCCCAATGCCCAGGGCTGCACATCGACGAAGACCGAGAAATCGCAGCCTTGGGGCTGGCTGCCCAGGCCTATCTGGTAGCTCTCCCCCGCGGCCTCCACGATGACCACCGTGCCGGCCACATCGATGCGCGTGTCGTTCAGGGCTATCAGGTGTATGGCCGTCTCGTCCGAGAGCGACCCCGGCAGCACCAGCAGGTCGGCGCCGGCCTCGACGGCCAGGGCCATCATGCGGTCCTGCACCGCCTCGTTGCGGCGCGGGGAGCCCTGCAGGAGCTCCGGCTGGCCCACGGCCACTTTCAGCTTCGCGAGGTTGCCCATCAACGGCTCCTTTGCTTCGAGAAATCCATACGCTGCAGGGCGTATTCGCGGATGAGCAGGATAAGCAGGATGCTCATGACGATGAGGTATCCCACCACGGCACCTTCCAACTGCATCATGGTGGTCATCAGGATGAGCACCAGAAGCGAGAATCCGAAGGTGATGATGTACAGGCTGAGCACCGCCCGCTGGCGGCGCAGTATGGTGATCACCTGGTACAGGAAGTCGATGCCGGCCGTCACGCCACCGGCTGCCAGCATGATCACGGCCAACTGGCGGTACGGGCCGAAGTCGAGGCCGTACAGGAAACTCATGATGGGGATGCCGATCCAGGCCATCAGCACAGCGCCCACCAGGGTGATCAGCGTTATAAGCGCCATCATGCCTATGATCAGGAAATCGAAGCGGCGCCGGCGCGACTCGTCGGCCCAGATGCGGGCCATGCGCACCAGCATGGGGCGGTAGATCAGCTGCACCACGATGAGCACGGCCATGGCGGGAAAGTACAGCGCATTGAAGTACAGCTGGTTCTCGTAGGGCAGGTTGGCGCCCTGCATGACGAACTTCGGCATGTTGTCGACCAGCGCATACAGGAACAGCGCGATGAACACCGGGAAGCACTCCTTGAACAGGATGCCCACGGAATGCAGCGACAGCACCGATGACTTCTCGGTCTCGAAGAGGGTCAGCGGGAAGGTGACCAGCACGAAGGTCACGGCGGCTGCCACGGCCATGGCGATGGCCGCTATGCCGAGATTGCCGGTGACGAAGAGGAAGATGGCATAGGCCAGGAAGGCGGCCCCGGAGCGCAGCGACAGCGACACGCCCCCGAGGTAGAGCTTATCCTGCTGCTGCAGACGCCCCTCATAGACCTCGCCCAGGGCATCGACGGCCTTGTAGGCGAAGATGCCGACGCACATGGTGGCCATCTCGCCCTCGTAGCCCAGAACCCGCAGCACGACGAATCCCACGGCCAGCATGATGAGGCAGGTGGCAACGCGGTTGGCCTGGTAATCCTTGAAGGAATGGAAGCCATCGATATCGGACACCTGGTAGGTGCGCACGCCGTAGGTGCCGATGATGTACAGCAGGTTGGCTATGACGAAGGCGAAGGAGAACATGCCAGCCCGCTCGGCGCCGGATAGCTGGGTGACCACGATGGTGAGGATGGGGAACACCATGCCCCAGGCCGCCTGCCCGATGGAATTCCAGACGAAGTCGCGGGAGGTGCGCCCCGCCTCGAACTCCTCCTCTTGGCCGGCCAGGTCGCCCTCCGACACCGCGCCCACCACGCGGTCGAACCACTCGTTCAGGATGCGGCGCACGGGGTTGGGGCGCTTCTGCGGGGCATGGCGGCGCGCAGCCGGGACCCTGCGGGGGCCGTCATCGGGCCGCCCGAGGCGCTCCTGCTCCCCGCGGGCCCTGCGCCCTCCGTCGTGGATCGAACCCGTATCGCGCACATGGCCCTGGGCCCGCCGCGATCCGGCGACCGAGGGCCGGGGGCTGCCCTCCCCTTCTCTGTCGATGCGCTGCCTATTCACCCTGGACGTCGACCAGCTCTATCTCGAAGGTGAGGGCCTTGCCGGCCAGGGGATGGTTCATGTCCACGGTGACGGATTCGTCGTCCTTGTCCACCACCTTGCAGGGCATGGGTATGCCATCGGCCGTGGCCAGGCGGATGTCCTGGCCTACTTCCAGCCTCTCGGCGCCCGGCAGCATCGAGAACTGCAGCTGGGCCACCTTGTGCTCGTCGCGGGGCCCGTAGGCCTGGTCGGGCTGCAGCACCACCGTCTTCTTCTCGCCGGGGGCCATGGTTTTCACAGCCTCGTCGAAACCGGGGATCATCATGCCGGCCATGCAGGTGAAGCTCAGCGGCTCGCCCCGGTCGTAGGACGAATCGAATTTCGTTCCGTCATCGAGCGTGCCCGTATAGTGCACGCTCACCTTCTTGCCCTCGTTGCTCATAGCGCATCCTTTCCCGGCACGGGGCGCATGCAGCGCCCCGGCAATCTTTCCTCTAGGCAAGGTCCTCCTGGGAGAGCAGGCGGAAGCCGGCTTCCTCCAGGGTATCGGCCGCCTCGCTGGCGGCATCGGCGCTGCGGAATTTCAGCACGTCCACAGCCGCATCGCCCTGCAGCGAGAAGCAGTAGCCGTACTCGATGTTCAGCTTCAGGCTGTCGAGGGTCTCCAGCAGCCGGGCCAGGCCGCCCGGCTCGTTGGGGACGGCGATGGCCGCCACGTTGGTTATGGCGGCGCGGTAATCGTTGCCCGTCAGGGCCTCCACGGCCTTCCGGGGATTATCGGCTATGATGCGCACCACTCCGAAATCGGCGGTGTCGGCGATGGACAGCGCGCTCATGTTCACACCGGCATCGGCCAGGGTGCGGCACATGGCTGCCAGGCGCCCCTCGGAGTTCTCCAGGAAAACGGTGATCTGCTCTATCATGCTACTTCACCCCTTCGCGAAGATCCACAACGCGCTTGGCCTTGCCCTCGGAGCGCGGGATGGACTTCGGTTCGACGATCTTCACCTTCAGGCCCACGGAAAGGGCGCTCTTCAGCTTCGACTCGACATCCTTCTGCAAGCGCTCGATGGCGGCTATCTCGTCGAACTGGTAGTCGGGCTCGAGCTCCACCTTCAGGGTCACGCGATCCAGGTGGTCCACCGTGGACAACTCCACCTGGTACCACGACGACAGCTCCGGCACCGTCTTCATCACGTCCTCGATCTGGCTGGGGAACACGTTCACGCCGCGGATGATCAGCATGTCGTCGGTGCGGCCGTGCAGGCGGTCGATGCGGCGATGGGTGCGGCCGCAGGCGCACTGGCCCGGGATGATGCGGGTGATATCGCGGGTGCGGTAGCGCACCACAGGCGACGCCTCGCGGTCCACCGTGGTCAGCACCAGCTCGCCCCATTCGCCGTCGGGCAGCACCTCGCCGGTCTCGGGGTCGATTATCTCGGCATAGAAGTGGTCCTCGGCCAGGTGCAGGCCATCCTGCTCCCAGCACTCGATGGCCACGCCGGGTCCCATGGTCTCGGTCAGGCCGTAGACGTCGAGCACCTTGTAGTTCAGCTTCTTCTCGAGGTCGGCGCGGAAATTGTCGCTGAAAGGCTCGGCGCCGTGGATGCCCGCCCGCAGATGGAAGTCCTTGGCGGGGTCCAGGCCCATCTCCAGCGCGGTATCGGCGATGTGCATGGCATAGGAGGGGGTGCAGCACAGGATGGTGGATCCCATCTCCTTCAACACCTTGATCTGGCGCTCGGTGTTGCCGGCGCTCATGGGGATCACCGTGGAATCCATCCACAGGCCGCCGTAATGGGCGCCCAGGCCGCCGGTGAACAGGCCGTAGCCGTAGCACACGTGCACGATGTCGTTCTGGTCGCCGTTGGCGTATATGATGCCGCGGGCGAAGCACTCGCCCCAGGTCTCCAGGTCCTTCTGGGTGTAGCCGCCCACGGTGGCCACGCCCATGGTGCCGGAGGACATGTGGATCTCCTTCACCTCGCTCATCGGCACGGCGAACAGCTTGTAGGGATAGTTGTCGCGCAGGTCCTGCTTGGTGGTGAACGGCGCATCCTTCAGGTCGGCCAACGATTCCACCTTGTAGGGGTCGAATCCGGCCTCGTCGAAGAGCTGCTTGTAGAACGGCACGTTCTCGTAGCATGCGACGATCGTCTCCTTGACGCCCTGAAGCTGCTTGGCTTCGAGTTCGTCATGAGGCAATGTCAGAATGTCTTGCTTTCTGCTCATAAGACACCTTCCATGATTGCCCGGGGCGCGTACTACCCCGGCTCATGATTTACGCGCATACCATGGTAGCGCAAACCGCCCGGACACAGCGCGAAACCGGGCGATTCTTCACGGGCGGCAAGGGAACAGGAAGACGGATGGGGGCACAGATGCCCGGATGCTATTGCAGGCTGTAGGGTTCGGGGCGGTCGGCCAGCAGGCGGGCGGCTTCGCGCCAGCCGGGGAGGATGCGCTCCAGGTGGGCCTGGCGCTCGGCTTCCGGCAGGTCGGAGCCCTTCTCGAGCTCGCGCCACAGGGTGTACACCAGGCAGTCGGGCGGGTACGGGATAAGGTCGGTGGACAGCCACAGGGCCCCCGCCTCGCCGGATGACCAGCGACCCCGCATGGCGCGCATGCGCACGGGCGGCGCGGCCCTGCCCGGCGTGAGGATGGCCGCGAAATCCCCGGCCAGCTTGCGGGCATTGCCCAGCAGCACGTTCTCGGCATAGCCGTTGAAGGCCAGCTTGCCCTCGTCGTAGTTGCCGGGATGCACCACGTACAGCGTGAGCAGGCTGATATCGGGGTCCAGGGAGAACTTCGAGGTGGTGCGCATGCGCGCGCCCTGCTTCATGGCCCCCTTCGACTTCGCCAGCGGGTACACCCGCAGCTGGAAGGGGCGTCCCAGCACATAGGCCACATCGCCCGTCTGGTAGCGGCATTTGCGCCCGGGGGACTTGCGGTAGCGCTTCAGCATGTCGTCGCGCAGCCCCTCCAAGGCGGCGCCGTGGGCGGCGAAGAAGTCGATGATCTGCTGGGGCTGCGCCTCGCGGGGCGCCATGATGTAGGGCGCAGCATCGGGCGGCCTCAGGGCCAGGAACAGGTCGGGCATGCCGGCGCGCACGATGGGGATGTCCATGCCGTCGAAGGTGATGGATTCCCCGGTGGTGCCCGCAGGCGGCGCTTCCTCCCCCGCACCGCGCCGGGCGGCTGCAGCCTCCGAAGCGCTCGCAGGAGGCGTCCCCTCCCCTACGTCGGACCGGACGGCATCGTCAGCCGGCGGCTCCGGTACGGCACCAGGTTGGGAATCCGCGCGGCTCTCCTCGCTCATGGGTGCGCTCCTAGATCGGGAAGGACAGGCCGTCGGCGGCCGCCTCCACGCGGCCGCCGTACTGCTGCAGGTAATCGTTCAGCTGCGCCAGCGTCACAGGCTCGGCATAGTGCATGCACAGGTGCGTCAGGTAGATCTTCCCCGCATCCAGGGCCAACCCTTCCTCGATGCACTCCTGCACGCTGTGGTGCGACTGGGGGTACTCGTTGCGCTTCCAGTAGGTGGCATCCATGGCCAGGATATCCACCCCCTGCAGGCGCTCGGCGGTCGCCGGCGGCAGGGCCCCGGTGTCGGAGGCATAGAACAGGCTGGTATCGTCGGTCTCGATGAGGTAGCCGTAGGTGCCGGGCGCATGGGTGACCGGCAGGGCGGTGTAGCGCACCCCGTCGAGCACCACGGTTTCGAATTCCTGCACCTCGGTAGCATCGAGGCAGTACATCATGTACTCGAACTCGCGCCCGATGCTGGCCAGGGTATAGGGCGAGGCATAGGTGGGCAGGGAGCGCTTCGTCAGCAGCTGCACCATGTACTCCAGCTCGCCCAGGCCACCCACGTGGTCGTAGTGCCAATGGGTGAACAGCAGGTCGTCCACGGCCCGCACGCCCTCGCGGCCCAGGTAGCCGCGCAGATCGGGCGGCGTATCGATGAGGGTGCGGGAGCTGCCTGTCACCATGGCGCCGCAATCGCCGCGGCGGGCGGCCGGATGCGCCCGGGCCTCCTCGCAGGCCGGGCAGTCGCAGAAGAAGGCGGGCACGCCGCAGCCCGCCCCCGTTCCCATGAATGTGAAGGTGTGGGTCCTCATGTCCGGATGGCCTGCGCTTCCCGACCGCTAATTGGCGGCCCGGGCCTCCTGGTAGGCCTCCACCAGCTTCTTCTGCACATCGGCCGGCGCCTGCTCATAGCCGTTCAGCTGTATCTCGTAGGAACCCTGGCCGCGCGTCATGGAGCGCAGGTCGCGGGTGTAGTTCACCACCTCGGCATAGGGCGCGCGCATGATGATGACCGTCTCGCCGGCATCGCCGGCATCGGTGCCCACGATGCGCCCGCGGCGCGTGGAGATATCGCCCATCACGGCGCCGGCGAACTCGTCGGTCACCGTCACGCGCATATCGGCCATGGGCTCCAGTATGACCGGCGAGGCGTTCTCGCAGCAGGCGCGGAAGCCGATGCGGGCTGCCGTCTTGAAGGCCATCTCGTTGGAGTCGACCGAATGGTAGGAGCCGTCGTACACGGTGCATTTCACATCCACCATGGGATAGCCGGCGAGGAAGCCCTCGGCCATGGCATCCTGCACGCCCTTGTCCACCGCCGGGATCAGGCCGCCGGGAATGGCACCGCCCTTGATCTCGTCCACGAACTCGTAACCCGCATCGGGGTTGGGGGCCAGGCGCAGCCAGCAGTCGCCGAACTGGCCCGAGCCGCCGGTCTGCTTCTTATGGCGCCCCTGGGCCTCGGCCTGCTTGCGGATGGTCTCGCGGTAGGGGATGCGCACGGGCACCAGCACCGCTTCCACGCCGGTGCTCTCCTTCAGGCGGTTCAGCAGGGTGTTGATCTGCTCGTCGCCCATGGCGTTGATGATGGTCTGGTGGGTCTCCTCGTCGCGGCGGATCTGGATGGTGGGGTCGGTCTCGGCCGCCTTGGCCAGGAAGGTGCCCAGCTTATCCTCTTCCTTCTTGTTGACCGCCTCGATGGCCACCGGGTACAGCGGCGTGGGCAGCGGCATGGGGGCCAGCTGTATGTCGCCATCCTGCGAGAGCGTATCGCCCGGCCGGGCATCGTCGAGCTTGGGGATCACGATGATGTCGCCGGCCTTGGCCGATTTCACCTCGTTGGATTCCTTGCCCATCATCACCAGCAGCTTGCCGATGCGGTCCTTGTCGCCGGTGCGGGCATTCACCAGGTCCTGGCCCGGCTGCAGCGTGCCGGTGAGCACCTTCACATAGGACAGGCGCCCCACGAAGGCATCCGAAGTCGATTTGAACACGAAGCACGAGGGCTCGCCGTGCTCGTCGATGTGCAGCTTCTGGCCGTCGGTCAGCACGTAGGCGGCATGCTCGCGCGGATGCGGGAAGAAGGCGGTGATGTCGTCCATCAGCACCTTGATGCCCTGCTTGATGATGGTTGAGCCGGTGTACACGGGAACGAAGATGCCCTGGTTGATGGCATCGTGTATGCATTTCTCCACTTCCTCCTGGGTGAGCTCCTCGCCCTCCAGGTACTTCATCATGACCTCTTCATCGGCCTCGGCGATGGCGTCGATCAGGCGCTCGCGGGCGGAATCGGCGCGCTCCTGGAACTCCGGCGGGATGGGCTCGATGCGCTCGGTATCGTCGGAGTCGAAATAGCGGGCCTGCATGCGCACCACGTCGATGATGCCCTGGAACTCGTCCTGCTGGCCCAAGGGCAGCGTGACCGGCGACAGGCGCTTGCCGAAGCGTGCGTGCAGCAGCGCCATGGCGGCGCCGAAATCGGCGTTCTCGCGGTCGATGTGGTTGATGAAGATGGAGCGCGAGATGTTCATGCGCTCGGCTTCCTTCCACAGCTTGGTTGTCATGACCTGGGGGCCGTCCACGGCATCCACCACGAACATGGCCATCTCGGCCGCATACATGGTGGCGATGGTGTCGCCGATGAAATCGGGGTGCCCCGAGGTGTCCAGCAGGTTTATCTTGTAATCCTTATAGGGAATGGGGGCGATGGAGGTGCTGATGGTGAACTTGCGGCGGATCTCCTCCTCGTCGTAGTCCAGGTAGGACTTGCCATCATGGGTGGTGCCCATGCGCGGGGTGCGGCCGCTGACGAACAGCATGGCCTCGGCCAGCGATGTCTTGCCGGCACCATCCTGGCCGACGAGTGCGATGTTTCGTACATGCTCGGGGATCGGTGCAGCCATACTATCACCATCTTTCAGCCGAGGGCGCAAGCCCGCTTTACGATGTAACCAGTGTATCCCATTTCGGAGCGGTTAGGGCCCGCAGCGGCAATGGCCACGCCCGGACCCGGGGCAAGCATGTGTCTGGGGACGTTCGCATGCAAAGAAGAAGCGCCCTCCCGGATGGAAGGGCGCTTCGGGTTCCGCTCGTGCGGGCCGGGGTTTAGATCTCCTCGGCGTACATCACGTTGCAGCAGCTGTGATAGCCGTTGCGGCGCAGGGGGATGGTCACGGTGCCCTGGATCTTGCCGTCGCGGATAACGGTCTTGATGACCTCCTCGACGGTCATGTCGGCGTAGTTGCGGGTGTTGTTCTCGGCCATTTCGAATCTCCTTCTTGAATCGGTTACGCTTGCCGCCCGAAGCAGCGAGACCACCTTAAAGGAAGCCGAGGCGCGCTTGGGATCGCATCTGCGAACGGCGGGCCGCCCTTGGAAGCACCGCAGTTGTCCTTTGCATTTCCCCAGTTCAGATGTGTATCAGAAGTGTTGCGGCAGATGCAACGACCGTGCTGATTTTGCACCGATGATTCCAGGACGGATATAGTAGGCCCTGTCATATGGTTGACAGGGCCTTGGAAAACGAAATGCGCCGGAAGGCGAAGCAGGCTAGAGCTCGCGCTGGATGCGCACCGTCCGCTCGGCCACCTCGGCCTCCACGCGCTCGAGGTCGATGCCGGGGTACTCGCCGTCGCGGTATACCACGGCACCGTCGCACATGGTGAGCACCACATCGCTGCCATGGCCCGCATACACTACGTTCGTCAGCAGGTCGTTGCAGGGGCACCAGGAAGGGCCGTCGGTATCCAGCACGCACAGGTCGGCGCGGAAGCCCTCTTTCACCAGGCCGCAATCCTTGCGCCCCTGGGATAGCGCGCCCATGCGGGTGGCAGCGGCCAGGGCCTGCCGGGGGGTTATCACCGTGGGGTCCAGGGTGGAGCCCTTGTATATAAGCGCCATCAGGTACAGGTCCTTGAACATGTCATGGTTGTTGTTCGAAGCCATGCCGTCGGTGCCCAGGCATACATTGGCGCCGGCGGCCAACAGGGCCGGAATGGGGGCGAAGCCGCTGGCGAGCTTCATGTTGGATGCAGGGTTGTTGGCCACGAACACACCCTTATCGGCCAGGATGGCGATATCCCCCTCGTCGACCCATACGCAATGGGCGGCCGTGCAGGGAACGTCGAAGGCGCCGATGGAATCGAAGTAGCCGATGGGCGACAGGCCGCCATGGCGCCCGCGGCACTCCTCTACCTCGCTTCGCGTCTCGGAGGCATGGATGTGCAGGCGCAGCCCCTTCTCCTTCACGATGGCCACGATATCGCGGCAGGTCTGCTCGTTCGATGTGTACTCGCCGTGGATGTTGTAGTCGATGACGATGCGGCCGTCGCAGGCGCCGTTGTACTCGCGTACGAACTGCTCGTTCATCTGGCAGATCGGGTATTCGCTGTAGGGCTTGGGCTCGAAGGCCAGCAGGCCCTCGCAGAGGTTCGCCTTCATATGGGCCTCTTCCACCGCCTGGACGCGCTCGGGCGTGGCATAGTACATGTCGGACATGCTGGCCACGCCGAAACGGGCCATCTCGGCCAGGGCCAGCTTGCAGGCCCAATAATTATCCTCGGGCGTCATCTTCGCCTCGAAGGGCCAGCACTTCTGCTCGAGCCATGCCTGCAGGGGCAGGTTCTCGGCATAGCCGCGCAGAAGCGTCATGGGAGCATGGCTGTGGGCGTTGTAGAGGGCCGGCATCAGCAGCTTGCCGCGGCCGTCGTAGGCTTCCCCGAAGCGCGCGGCATCGGCGGGGGCTGCATCGCCGATATAGGTGATGACGGCGCCTTCCACACCTACCCACCGATGGGGCTGCGCCTCGAAATCCTCGTCGAGGATGGTTATATCCTTGAAGAGCATAGGTTCTCCTCCTTCTCCGGTGATGAACCCATTATAGGACTATGTCTGGTAAAGCAGGTTGCACTCATGAGAAAACCCCGCATTGCAGGCACTATCTGGCAGACGGTGCCAGATAAGGTGCCGAATGCGGGATTCCAGCGCAGGCATGCAAGGAAAAACCCCGCATTCGACGGGGTATCCGACAGCTTCCCTTGAAAGAACCCCGCATCCGAGGCGTCATCTGACAGGCGATGCCAGATGGCGCGACGAATGCGGGGTTCGCAGCCGAAATCAGGCGTAACAGGCGCAGTCGAGCGCGGCAATACAGGGCACCCGGACCCGGCAGCATGCCCTGACCGAGCGCCTAGGCGTCCGCCTCCTCGATGGCATCGGCGGCAGCGCTGGAGGCCACAGCCTCGACCTGGGCCAGGATATCGTCCAAGGCCCCCTGGGGGTCGTAGGCATCCACCTTGCCGGCATCGACGGCGGCCGCGAAGGCGGGGTCGAGCGGCAGCGTGGCCACCGCTTCGATGCCGTAGCGCTCGGCCACGGCGGCACCCTGGGGCTCGCCGAAGATCCAGTGCTCCTTGGAGCATTCGTCGCACTTGAAGTAGGCCATGTTCTCCACCAGGCCCAGCACCGGCACCTTGAGGTCCTTGGCCAGGTTCACGGCCTTGCCCACGATCATGGCCACGAGCTCCTGGGGCGCCGACACCGTGACGATGCCGTCCAGATGGAACGACTGCAGCACCGTCAGGAACACATCGGAGGTTCCCGGAGGCATGTCCACGAACATGTAGTCGACGTCCTCCCAGTTGGTCTCGTCCCAGAACTGGTTCAGCACGCCGCTGATGACGGGGCCGCGCCAAGCCACGGGCGTATCGTCCTGGGGCACCATGAGGTTCAGCGACATCACCTTGATGCCGTTATCGGTGACGGCGGGGTTAATGCCGTCGGCATCGGCGGAAAGGCCCGGCTTCAGGCCGAAGGATTTCGGGATGGACGGCCCGGTGATATCGGCATCCAGGATGGCCACCTTGTGGCCGCGGCGCGCCATCTCGCTGGCCAGCAGGCTGGTGACCAGGGACTTGCCCACGCCGCCCTTGCCGGATACCACGCCTATGATGTGCTTGATGTCCTTGCGTCCCTTGGGGCGCGGCGGCTCCGTGCGCGACCCGCAGTCGCTCACGCTGCAGCCGGAGCACGCACCTCCGCAGTCGAGCTCTTCGTTGTTGTCTGCCATTGGTTTCCTCGCTCTCTCTTTTGTTCCTTGTCCGGAATAATAGCACATCGCCCGTGCTGTCAAGGCGCTACGGACCATCAAGGGAAGCAGGAATGGGCCCGTTCGGACAGAATCGACCCTGATAAACAAGACGAACACCCGCAGGTGTCCGTCATAAATCGCTCTGGTGGAGCCTAGGGGGATCGAACCCCTGACCTCATGGCTGCCAGCCATGCGCTCTCCCAGCTGAGCTAAGGCCCCGAAAAGTGCGTTGACTATATTAGCAGAACCGCAACAGGGGTCAAGCGGAATAATCCGAGCGGCCCGACAGTCTTCACAATTCGGAAGCGAAGCTGCGGGAACGGCTGCATTCGACCGCGCCGGGCGGGAGCCGCTTATGAAAGCGGCCCGCATGCAGCGGGCCGCCTTGTTCGGTTGTGTTCGCAGGCATCGGCCGGCTAGGCGACCTCGGATGCATAGAAATCGGAGGAATCGAAGAGCTCGGCGATGGACTTCCCATGATGGTGGAACGGGAGGTCCAAAAACTCGCTGATGGTAGGCACCAGCTCGGAGCAATCAACGTAATGCTCCTTCTCGTTCAGCTGGGAGGTGTCCTGAACGCGCCAATAGCGGTCGTTCACATCGGTGAGGTAATAGTTCCCCTCGGGCGTATCCATGTAGACGGAATGGTTCGTGTGCAGGTACGTCTTCAGGTCGTCTAAAGATATCTCGAGCTTCTCCTCTGCTTTCACTCCCATGGCATCCTCCTTCAAGGATCGGGTTTACCTGCCCCCATGATAGCAAGAACGGAGGCGCTTGGGAAACACGAGGCGCCCGGGCGCGGGAATAGGCATGCCACGCCCCCGCGCGGTGCCCAAAACACCCAGATGCCAAAGCAGGCCCCATGGCAGGGGACGTTCGCCTCCATCGTCCCCTGCCATCGCCGGCGCACCCGTCATGAATGCGAAGGCAGCTCCCGGCCATCGTCGTCGTAGCCGTAGGGTTCGATGTGCACGAGGACCTCCTTCACCTGCGGGAAGCGCTGCTTGATGGCTTCCTCCAGGCGGTCGCCCAGGCGATGGGCCTCCAGCACCGTCATGGAGGGATCCACCAATCCGTGCAGGTCGCAGTAGACCTCGCCCTCGGTGCCGCGGGTGCGGATGCAGTGGACCTCCCGCAGCCCCGGCACCTCCCCAGCCACGGCCTGTATCTGCTCGGCGGGGATGCAGGCATGGTCCGAGAGCGTGCGCAAAGCCGAGCGGAACACGCTGAGAGCCGACAGCAGAATGAAGAACGTCACCACCAGGGCCATGAGGGGGTCGGCCAAGGGGAAACCGGCAGCCACGAACCCCAGCGAGACCAGCACGCCCACCGACACGAACACATCCGAGAGCGTATGGGCCGCATCGGCTTTCAGGATCTGGCTTGCCAGCTGGCGCCCCCGATGGCGCTCGTACAGGGTGACGGAGATGTTCACGGCCAGGGTGGCCACCATCACGACGAAGGAGACCGCTGTGACATCGGCCGTGTAGGTGCCGGACATCAGGCGCTCGACGGCACCGGAGCCCACCTCGAAGGCAGCCACCAGCAGGAGCACCCCGATGGCCATCGACCCGTAGGTCTCGAACTTCGCATGGCCGTAAGGGTGGCCGGGATCGGCCGGCTTGGCCGCCAGGGCCACCCCCACCAGGCCTATCACGTTGCCCAGGGAATCGAAGACGGAATGGATGCCGTCGGCTTGCATGGCGCTGGAACCGGAAGCCAAGCCATAGAAGAACTTGGCCGCCGCAACGGCCAGGTTCAGGACGAAGACGAACCAGAGGACGCGCTCTACCTGGTGCGAACGCGCAAGGGGCTCATGCGCGGAATCGGTTGCCATGAAACGAAACTCCTTCGCTTATCCCGGTGTGTCGGGGGACGTTCACTTTCGGCACACTTCATTCCTCCCGGCGCAGGAAATCGCCGGGATGCAGCTCGCAGCTGCATTCGAATACGTAGTGCTCCTTGGACCGGTTGGCCACGGCCGCCGGCTGCAGGGCGGACTGGCTGCGCACCTCGTCGAGGGTCAGCGGGCCGCGCTCGACGAAGGGGCGCTCCCCCTCGGTGGGGCCGTGCCACAGCAAAGGACCGGGCCGGAACGCCTGCGCCGGGCGCCCCGGGCTCACCGTCTCCAGCACATCGTCGGGTGCGAAGCGGTTATGGCAGAGCACCGTGGCCCTCCAGAGCCCGGGCGCTGCCGGCTCGCAATCCTCGACGGTGGCCGCATGCACCCATTCCCTGATATACCCATCGCGCTGCACCGACTGCCCAGCCGGGCCGAAGTAGAAACCGGTGCCGTAGGGCCTATGGGAGATAGTGCAGAGCTCGCGCTGGGCGGCCTCCACCGAACCGCCGTCCAGCACGCTGCGATAGGCTCCTACCACTGTGGCCACGTAGAACGCCTGCTTGTTGCGCCCCTCGATCTTCAGGGAATCGATCCCCGCTGCCGCCATCGCATCCAGATGGGCGATCATGTTGAGGTCCTGGGAATTCAGCACATAGGTGCCGCGCTGGTCCTCCTGTATGGGGAAGAACTCCCCGGGCCGTTGCTCCTCCACCAGGGCATAGCTCCAGCGGCAGGATTGGGCGCAGGCCCCCTTGTTGCCGGAACGCCCCGTCATGACGGAGCTCAGCAGGCAACGGCCCGAATAGGCCACGCACATGGCGCCATGGGCGAAGGCCTCCAATTGCAGGTCGTCGGGGACCTGGCGGCGCATCCGCGCTATGGCATCCAGGCTCATCTCGCGGGCGCATACGATGCGGCGGGCCCCCAGCCCGTACCACTGCCGGGCCGCTGCGGCATTCATCACCGACGCCTGGGTGGATACGCACAGCTCCGCGTCGGGCACCGCCTGCCGGGCCAGGGCGAAGGCCCCCATGTCCCCCAGGATCAAGCGGTCGACGCCGCAGCGGGCCAAGGGCTCCAGGTATGACGGCAGCATCTCCATATCCCCATCGTCCATCAGGGTGTTCAGGGCCACCGCCACCTTCACGCCATGGCTGCGGCAATACTCCATGACACGGGGCATATCGTCCAAGGCGAAGTTCTCGGCCCGGGCGCGCATGCCGAAGCGGTCCAGGGCCAGATACACGGCATCGGCCCCGAAGCGCACGGCAGCCTGCAGCTGGCTCCAACCCCCGGCAGGCGCCAGGAGCTCCGGTTTGCGGGTATGGGGTCCCATCGTCAGCGATCGGTGAATTCCAGCTGGGCGCCTTGGGGCGTATCCTTCACCGCCAAGCCCAGGGCCGCCAGGCCGTCGCGCACGGCATCGGCCGCCGCCCAATCCTTGGCCGCCCGGGCCTCGGCCCGCACCGCCAGCAGCGCCTCGACGGCAGCCTGCGGGTCATCGCCGCCGTAGGCGGCAAGCTCGGCTGCCAGCGCCACCACCTCGGACGGGAAGGTCTCTTGAACCTCGTCGCAAAACACATCTTCGCCGATGCCGAACACGCCCATCAGCTCCACCAGCGCATCGGCCAGGGCGCGGGCACGGGGCCCATCGTCCCGGCCCAGCGCCTTGCCGGCGGTAAGCGAATTCGCCTGGGCGCTGAAATCGAAGAGGACGCCCAGGGCCTTCGGGCTATTGAAGTCGTCGTCCATGGCCTCCGTGAAGGCCCCGCGCACCGCGGCGATGGCCCCTTCCACGGCCGCCTCGTCCAGCACGGATTCATCGCCTGCGGCGTTATCGGCCGCCCAGCGCAGGGTGCGCACGGTGTTCTTAAGGCGCTCCAGAGCCGTGGCCGCCTCGTCCAGGCGGTCGGTGGAATAGTCCAGGGGCGAGCGGTAATGGGTCTGCAGCATGAGGAAGCGCAGCACAGCGGGATCCACCGTCTTCAGTATCTCGCGCAGCAGCAGGAAATTGCCCAGCGACTTCGACATCTTCTCGGAATTCACCTGCAGCATGCCGCCGTGCATCCAATGGCGGGCGAAGGTGAGGCCGCTGGCGGCCTCCGACTGGGCCCGCTCGTTCTCGTGATGCGGGAAGCAGAGGTCCGCCCCGCCGCCGTGGATGTCGAAGGGCAGCCCCAGGTACTTATCGGCCATGCAGGAGCACTCGATGTGCCAGCCGGGGCGCCCCGGCCCCCACGGGGAATCCCAGGCGGGCTCGCCGGGCTTCGCCGCCTTCCACAGGGCGAAGTCGAGCGGGTCGCGCTTGCGGTCGCCGATGCCCTCGGTGCGCAGGTCGCGATGGCCGGCCTCCATCTCATCGATATTGCAGCCGCTCAGCTGCCCGTAGCCGGGAAACGAGCGCACGCTGAAGTACACGTCGCCGTCATCGGCTGCATAGGCATGGCCGCCGTCGATGAGCTCCTTCACCAGGCCTATCATGGCCCCTATCTCCTCGGTCGCCCGGGGGCGCACCGTGGGGTCCATCACGCCCAGGGCATGCATATCCTCGATGAAGGCCGTCGTGTATTCGCGGGCCACCTCGGCGGCATCGCGGCCCTCGTCGTTGGCCTTGGCGATGATCTTGTCGTCCACGTCGGTGACGTTCTGCACGAAATCCACCTCGTAGCCGCGCCACAGCAGGTAGCGGCGGATCATATCGAAGCTGACGAAGGTGCGGGCATTCCCTATGTGTATGTAGTTGTACACGGTGGGGCCGCACACGTACATCCGCACCGTGCCGGGCTGGATCGGCTCGAAGTCGACCTTCCCGCGCAGTTTCGTATCATAGATCCTCATGGCATTCGCTTCCTCTGCGATACAGCAGGCATGCCGCCGTGGCGGAGATGCCCTCTTCCCTTCCCTCGAAGCCCAGATGCTCGGTGGTGGTGGCCTTCACGCCCACCCGGTCCGCATCGATGCCCATGGCAGCCGCCAGGTTCGCCCGCATGCGGTCGCGATAGGGCGACAGCTTGGGGGCCTGAGCGGCAACCACGCTGTCCACATCGATTATCTCGAAACCGGCATCGCGCACGGCAGCGGCCACAGCGGCCAGCAGCACCAGGGAATCCGCATCCTTGAACGCCGGGTCGTCCGGCGGGAACAGCTTGCCTATGTCGCCCATGCGGGCGGCACCCAGCAGCGCATCGGCCACGGCATGGGCCAGCACATCGGCATCGGAATGCCCCAGCAGGCCCCGGCTATGGGGTATCTCGACGCCCCCGATGACCAGCCGGCGCCCCTCGACCAGGGCATGCACGTCCATCCCCTGCCCTATGCGCAGGCTCCGGGGGTCGAAGGATGCGGTGCTCATAGCTCCATGTCCTTCGCATGCATCTTGCGCACCGCCGCCCTCAGCAGGTCGTAATCCTCGGGAACGGTGAGCTTCATGTTGTCGCGGGGGCCCTCCACCACCAGCACGCGGCCGCCCAAGCGCTCGATGAGGGCCGAGTCGTCGGTGCCCACGAAGCCGTCCGAGAGCGCTGCGGCATGGGCCCGGCGGATGATGCCGGTGCGGAACACCTGGGGGGTCTGGGCATTCCAGAACACGCTGCGGTCGGGGGTTCCCATGACCACGCCGTCCTCGACCACCTTCAGGGTATCGATGGCAGGGTGCGCCACGATGGCGCCGTCGCAATCCAAGTTGCCCTTCACCGTGGCTATGGTGTGCTCTACCAGCTGGGGTGTGACCAGCGGCCGCGCCCCATCATGCATCACGACGTATTCGAAATCGTCGGGGACGTACTCCAGGCCCGAGAACGACGATTCCTGGCGGATAACCCCCGAGGGGGCAAGCACCACCGGCGTGACGAAGGGGAACGGGTCCACGGCGCGTTTGAGGTACTCCTCGTGGCGCTCCTCGGGGCACACGATGACGATGAGCCCGATATCGCCCACCGCATCGAAGGTCTCGGCCGACCATGTGAGCACCGGCTTGCCGGCTATCTCCACCAGCTGCTTGCCGCCTTCGCGGCCGAAGCGGTCGCCCGTGCCGCCGGCCAAGATGACCGCTGCCGTCTTGGGGTTCTTATCGAGCTTGCCCTCCAAGCCCACCAGCGACTCGCAGAGGGCATCGAAATCGAGCTCCTCCAGAAAGCGCCTGGGAGCCTGGGGCTGCACAACCCCTTCGTCTGTGCATACCGGCGCATCGCCTGCGCGCTGTGGGGAATCGGTCATCGTGCCGTCCTTCGCCTCGCCCGATCGGTATCCGTCCATGATAAAGCAAAAGGGCCCGCCTGGGGCAGGCCCTTCCCTGTTTTCCGCTGTTGTCGGCCGGCGGCGCGAAACCGCGCCGGGAGCTAATCGGCGGCACCGCCCGAGGCGATGCCCCCCGACGGGACGGAGGCGCGGTCGAGCTTGTAATCGCGCAGCAGCAGCTCGGCCTCGGTGGCGATGGTATCGCGCTTGCGGGGCTCGGGGATCTCGCCGCTGCCCTGCGAGAACACCAGCTTCTCGCCCTCGGCGTCCGCATCGGCCTCCACGATCATGCCGCTTGTCCACTTCCCTTCCAGGATCTCCTCGGAAAGGGGGTCCTCCAGCAGGCGCTGGATGGCGCGGCGCAGCGGTCGGGCGCCGAAGGTGGTGTCGGTGCCCTCCTTGGCTATGAGCTTGCGGGCGGCATCGGTCAGGTTGATGGACATGCCCTGGGCGATCATGCGCTCGCGCAGATCGGCGACCATCAGCTCCACGATGGATTCCAGCTGCTCGTCGGTGAGGCTCTTGAACACGATTATCTCGTCCAGGCGGTTCAGGAATTCCGGGCGGAAGAGCTTCTTCAGCTCGGCCATCACGCGGCTCTTTATCTCCTTGTCGGAAAGGCCCCGGTCGGGCTCGGACGAGAAGCCGAGGGTCTGGCTCTGGGCGATGTCACGGGCGCCCACGTTGGACGTCATGATGATCACGGTGTTGCGAAAGTCCACCGTGCGGCCCTGGGCATCGGTCAGGCGCCCCTCTTCCAGGATCTGCAGCAGTATGTTGAACACATCGGGGTGCGCTTTCTCGATCTCGTCGAAGAGCACCACGCTGTAGGGGCGCTGGCGCACGGCCTTGGTCAGCTGGCCGCCCTCATCGAAGCCCACGTAGCCGGGAGGGCTGCCCACCAAGCGCGATACGGTGTGCTTCTCCATGTATTCGGACATATCGAAGCTGATCAGCGCATCCTCGGAGTTGAACAGGAACTCCGCCAGCGCCTTCGACAGCTCCGTCTTGCCCACGCCCGAGGGGCCCAGGAAGATGAAGGAGCCGGCGGGGCGCTTCGGGTCCTTCAAACCCGAGCGGGAGCGGCGGATGGCCTTGGAAAGGGCCGTGACCGCCTCTTCCTGGCCAATGATGCGCTCGTGCAGGGTGCCCTCCATGCGCAGCAGCTTCTCGGCCTCGGCCTCGGTGAGGCTCGATACCGGCACGCCGGTGGTCATGGACACCACATCGGCGATATCCTCCAGGGTTATCTCCTGCACCGTGCGCTCCGAGGATTCCTCCCAGGCCTTCTGGGCCTCGTCGCGCTGAACCTTCAGGGCCGATTCGCGGTCGCGCAGGGTGGCGGCCTGCTCGAAGTCCTGGTTGGCGATGGCGTCTTCCTTATCGGCCTTCACCTGGCGCAGCTCCTCGTCGATCTCGTGGATCTCCGGGGGCACCGTCATGTTGCGTATGCGCATGCGGGCACCGGCCTCGTCCAGCACGTCCACCGCCTTGTCGGGCAGGAAGCGGTCCTGGATATAGCGGTTCGACAGCGTGACGGCCGCCTGCAGCGCCTCGTCGGTGAAGTGCACGCGGTGGTGCTCCTCGTAGCGGTCGCGCAGACCCTCCATGATGCGCACGGCCTGCTCCTCGTTGGGCTCGCCCACGGTGATGGGCTGGAAGCGGCGCTCCAGGGCGGAATCCTTCTCGAAGTGCTTGCGGAACTCCTCGATGGTGGTGGCGCCGATCACCTGGATCTCGCCGCGGGACAGCGGCGGCTTCAGGATGGCGGCGGCGTCGATCGAGCCCTCGGCCGAGCCGGCGCCGATGATGGTGTGGATCTCGTCGATGAACAGGATAATATCCCCGGCATCGATGACCTCCTGGATGCATTTCTTCAGGCGCTCCTCGAACTCGCCGCGGTATTTCGAGCCGGCCACCAGCGAAGATACGTCCAGGGTGATGATGCGGCGGTCGCGCAGGATATCCGGCACCTGGTTCGACACGATCAGCTGGGCCAGCCCCTCGATGACGGCCGTCTTGCCCACGCCGGGCTCGCCGATCAGCAGGGGGTTGTTCTTCTGGCGGCGCGAGAGCACCTGCATGATGCGCTCGATCTCGCCGGCGCGGCCGATCACCGGATCCAGCTTGCCCTCGCGGGCCTTCTTGGTAAGGTCGCTGCCGAACTCCTTCAGCACGGAGTCGCTGGCACCCTGCTGGAAGCCCATGGCAGGTGTGCGCCCGGCATAGACGGGGCTTTGGCCCACCAGGTCGTTCAGGGCGCTGCGCACGTCGTCGCCGCTCTTGCCCAGGCGCGCCAGCACATCCAGGGCCGTGCCGTCGCCCTCGCGCACGATGCCCAACAGCAGGTGCTCGGTGGATATGTAGCTCTGACCCATCTGCATGGCCTCGCGCAGCGCGTTCTCCAGCACACGCTTCACCCGCGGGGTGAAGCTCAGGTGGCCCGAGGTGTCGGCATCCTCGTCGACGGCGACGATCTGGCGGATGGCCTGCACGGCGCCGTCGTAGGTGACATCCAGCCGGGCGAGGGTCTGGGCCGCCAGCCCCTCCTTCTCCTGGATGAGCCCCAGCAGCAGATGCTCGGTGCCCACATAGGGCTGATGGAGCCCGCGGGCTTCGTCTTGGGCCAGGACGAGCACCTTGCGGGCCTTATCGGTGAATTTCTCGAACGACATAGGAATCCAATCTCTAAGACGGCTTCTGCGGAATGTATCATGCAGATATTAGCACTCAAAAGAACGGAGTGCTAATCCGACACCTTCCCGTCACATTCGCCCGGGGAAATCTCCACAGGTCAAAGAAGCAACCGGCTCGGATGCTGTATTGCTATGCCTCATCGCGCATATGGGGGAACAGCAGGACATCGCGGATGGATTCGCTATCGGTGAGCAGCATCACCAGACGGTCGATGCCGATGCCCACGCCGCCGGCGGGGGGCATGCCGTACTCCAGGGCGCGGATATAGTCGGCATCATAGCCCATGGCCTCGTCATCGCCCATATCCTTGGCAGCCACCTGGGCGCGGAAGCGCTCGGCCTGGTCCACCGGGTCGTTCAGCTCGTTGAAGGCGTTGGCGTACTCGTGGCCGCAGATGAACAGCTCGAAGCGCTCGGTCACCTCCGGCTGGCCCGGCTTCTTTCTGGCCAGGGGCGACACCTCCAGGGGATGCTCGCATACGAAGGTGGGCTGTATCAGCTTCTCCTCGGCCACGGCCTCGAACAGCTCGGCGATGATGCGCCCCTTGCCCCAGGCCCCATCGATGGCGGGCACACCGTGGTCGCGGGCCAGCTGCGCCAGCTCATCGCGTTCCATGTCGAAGCCCACATGCCGCCCGACCTGCTCTTCGATGAGCTCGATCATGGTGGCGGAGCGCCAGGGGCCGCCCAGGTGCACCTCCTGCCCCTGGTAGGTTACATCCAGGGTACCGCAGGCCGCCAGGGCCGCCGCCTGCACGAAACCCTGGGTCAGGCGCTTCATACCCTCCAGGTCGGTGAAGGCCTGGTAGGCCTCCATGGTGGTGAACTCGGGGTTGTGGTAGGGGTCCATGCCCTCGTTGCGGAACTGGCGCCCTATCTCGTACACCTTCTCGAAACCGCCCACCAGCAGGCGCTTCAGGGGCAGCTCGGTGGCGATGCGCAGGTAGTAGTCGCGGTCGAGCGCGTTGAAATGCGTGATGAACGGCTTGGCATTGGCGCCGCCGATGATGCCGTGGAGGAAGGGCGTCTCCACCTCGAAGAAGCCCAGCTCGTCCATATAGCGGCGGCAGGCCGCGATGATCTTGAAGCGCTTCTCGAAGGTATCCTTCACCTCGGGGTTGGCGATCAGGTCCACATAGCGCTGGCGATAGCGTATCTCCTTGTCGGCCAGGCCGTGGAATTTCTCGGGCAAGGGGCGCAGCGACTTCGACAGCAGCTCGAAGCGCTCCACCGCCACGGACAGCTGGCCGCGGCGCGTGCGCATGACCGTACCGAATACGCCGACCCAGTCGCCCACATCGAGGTCCTTCAGCTCGCCGTAGGCCTCGTCGCCCAAGGCATTGATGCGGCAGAACAGCTGGATCTCGCCCGTGGCGTCGCGCAGCGTGAGGAACGACACCTTGCCCTGGATGCGCTTGGCGATGATGCGCCCGCATACGGCCACGGCATCCTCGGTCGCCTCACCGTCGGGGAGCGCGCCGTAGGCCTCGTCGATCTCGCGGATGTGATGGGTGTACTCGAAGGCGTGGCCGTAGGGGTTGCCGCCCGCATCGATCAGCGCCTGGCGCTTGGCACGGCGCACCTCGACGGGATCGTCCTCTACAACCGCAGCGCCTTCCCCGGAAATGTTCTCCATAGCTGCGGCCTAATGCTCGATCTTGAGTATTTCCATGGTTATCTCGCGGCCGGTAGGGCCGGTGGCCTGCACCTTATCGCCCTTCTTATGGCCGATGAGCGCCGCCCCCACCGGCGACTCGTTGGATATCTTGTTCACCGCCACATCGCTCTCGGCGGCACCCACGATGGTGAATACGCGCTCCTTGCCGCCCATGTCGACGGTGACGGTGGAGCCGATATTCACCTTATTCGAGCGCTTGGGCGTGTTGACCACGGTGGCCTCGCTGAGGATATGGGATATCTCGGCGATGCGGGCCTCTACCATGCCCTGCTCGTTCTTCGCGTCATCGTATTCCGAGTTCTCGGAGATGTCGCCGAACTCGCGGGCCACCTTGATGCGCTCGCCTATCTCGGCGCGCTTCTCGGTCTCCAGGTAGTTCAGCTCCTGTTCGAGCTGATCGCGGCCTTCCGGCGTAAGGATGAAATTGTTGTTGTTAGATGCCATGATATGAACTCCCGAACCTGACCTCCCCCGCCTTCGGCGGGGCTTTGCTTTCCCTTATATCGCACAGGGTGCCCGCAGGCACCCGCTGCTGCTACTCCGCGGCCTCGCCGTCGTCGGAGGATTTCGACACGCGCTTCACCTTCACCGTCTTCTTCGCAGGCTGGGGCGCATCATCGGGCTCGTCCTCGACCAGGATCTCCTCCACCACCGTCTCGGCATCGTTCCCATCGTCTGCGTCCTCGGCCTCGGCTGCCGCCTGCGCCTTCTCGTCCTCGACGGCATCGAACTTCTCGTCGATCTTCTCCTTGCCCGACTGCACGCCCTTGCGCAGGCCCTTTATGCCGTTGCCGATGGCCTTGCCCAGCTTCGGGAGATTCTTGGGGCCGAAGATGATGAGGACCACCACCAGTATGAGTACCAGCTCGACCCAGCCCATGCCGAAAACCTTCATCGACGCCTCCTTGCGGTCTGACCGAATGCTACCCGGCTATCCTACTAAAAAAGGGATGGCCCGAGGGTGCATCCCTTCAATCTGTCATGGTCGGGTTGACAGGATTTGAACCTGCGGCCTCTGCGTCCCGAACGCAGCGCTCTACCAAACTGAGCCACAACCCGATGCTGCATCAGCAGCGTGGGAAATATTACCACAGGTTGCCGCCGTTGATAAGCCTTCTTTTCATCGGCGGCAGGAATCACCCCTCGACCACAGGGTATCCACAAGCATGCCTTAGGGTAGGAGCATGGAATTCGGAAAGGAGCCCCCATGACCAAGGCGGTGCGCCGCATCATACGACTGTGCATCCTGGTTATCGTGCTGCTGCTGGCAGCCGCGGCCTTCGTCGTGTTCGGGGGGCGCTGTTCCGCCGACCTGCCCCAGCCGGTGAACGATGCGCGGCTGGTCGCGGCCAACGGCCTGCTGGACGCCTCGGGCTTCAAGGAGCGCCTCGATGCCGATATGCGGGACTACAGCAGCCGCCTGGCCGAGGAATCGGGCCTTCCCCAGAAGGCGGTGGAAGGGGCCATCGACGGCCTGGCCATCCCCGAATGGCAGCTGACGGACCTCCCGGCGGAAGCCGAGCCCACGGGCAGCTTCACCGTGCGGCCGCACGGCATCGAGACGCAGGTGACCCTCTACGACCGCAACGACCTGGTGAGCGCCGAGGCCTACGGCCAAACCCTCTGCTTCGCCGTGCCCGAATCGGCCCAGCCCTACGTGGCCTTGGCCAACCTGCTGGTAAGCCGATAGGCCACGGCGCCCGTTGCGCTGCGAAGCCTAGTGCCTGAAATGGCGATGGCCGGTGAACACCATGGCTATGCCGTGCTCGTTGCAGGCCTGGATGCTCTCCTCGTCGCGGATCGATCCCCCGGGCTGGATGATGGCGGTGATGCCGTAGGAGGCCAGGGTATCGATATTGTCGCGGAAGGGGAAGAAGGCGTCGGAGGCCGCCACGGCCCCCTTGCAGGCATCCCCTGCCCGCTTGCAGGCTATCTCGCAGGAATCCACGCGGTTCGGCTGGCCGGGGCCCATGCCGATGCCGGCGTGGTCCTTGGCCACCAGGATCGCATTCGATTTCACGCCCTTGACGACCTTCCAGGCGAACAGCAGGTCGTCCATCTCGGCCTCGGTGGGCTTGCGCTCGGTGGGCACGGTGAATGCCGCGGGGTCCTCGGACACCGTATCCACATCCTGTACCAGCACGCCGCCGTCCACCGTGCGGAACTCCGGCTCGGCGCCGGGAGCATCGATGCCGCCGGTGGCCAGCACGCGCAGGTTGGGCTTCTGCCGCAGCAGCTCGAGGGCCGCGGGCTCGAAATCGGGGGCGATGAGCACCTCTACGAACAGCTTATGGTCGTTGATGGCGTTCACCATGGCCTCGGTCACCGTGCGGTTGGCGGCGATGATGCCGCCGAAGGCGCTCTTCGTATCGCAGGCGAAGGCCCTCTCGAAAGCCTCGGCGATGTCGGCCCCCTCGGCGGAGCCACAGGGATTCTGATGCTTCAGGATGACCACGCCGGGCTTATCGAATTCCCTCACGATAGCCCAGCAGGCATCGGTATCGAGCAGGTTGTTGTACGAGAGCGGCTTGCCGTTCAGCTGCTCGGCATTCACCAGGGAATGGGGCGTGGCCGTGGAGCGCCGGTAGAACGCGGCGGCCTGGTGGGGATTCTCGCCATAGCGCAGCTCCTGCTGCTTGGCCAGCTGCACCGTGAGCTTCTCGGGGAAGCGGTCGGCCCCCTCGAGCTGTCCGGCCAGCCATG
Organism: uncultured Eggerthellaceae bacterium; assembly: GCA_947564425.1. Taxonomy (GTDB): domain Bacteria; phylum Actinomycetota; class Coriobacteriia; order Coriobacteriales; family Eggerthellaceae; genus UBA9715. The sequence goes on along the minus strand of CANOBU010000008.1, from coordinate 8,628 downwards.
CGGCTATGGCGCTGTCGTAGGCGCCGGTGGTGCGGAACACCTGCAGGGCCAGGGCAGCGCGGGTATCGCGGGTGGTGGCGCCCCCATGGGAGCGCATCTCGGCCAGGATATCATCGTAGGTGGCGGGCTCGGTCACCACAGCCACCGACTCGAAGTTCTTCGCGGCGCTGCGCAGCATGGAAGGGCCGCCGATATCGATGTTCTCGATGCAGGTCTGGAAATCGGCGCCGGATTCCACGGTCTTCTCGAAGGCGTAGAGGTTCACCACCACCATGTCGATCATCCCGATGCCGTGCTCGCGGGCCTGGGCCATGTGGTCCGGATCGTCGCGCTTGGCCAGCAGCCCCCCGTGCACCAGGGGATGCAGCGTCTTCACGCGGCCGTCCATCATCTCGGGGAAATGGGTGACGTCATCGATGGGGGTGACGGGTATGCCCGCCTCGGCGAGGACCCGGGCAGTACCGCCGGTGGAGATGACCTGGGCGCCGAACTCCCCGGTGAGGGCCCGGGCGAAATCGACGATGCCCGTCTTGTCGGTTACCGACATCAACACGCGCTTCACTTTGGGATCTGCCACAGCTCTGCCTTTCTCCTCGTATCCTCTGAAATCCACTTTACCCCGTCAGGCGAACCGCGCCGCCAATGCTTCGGCGACTGGAGCCGTCACGAACCTATCCGTGCGGCTCTTCAGGCTGGCCAGCTCGCGCACCATCGAAGATGACAGGTACATGAACTGCGGGGGCGCCATGATGAAGACGGTCTCGACCTCGCTGGCGAGCTCGTAGTTCATGGCGGCCATCTGGAATTCGTATTCGAAATCGGTCAGGGCCCGCAGCCCCTTCACCACCACCTGGGCATCGACGGAGCGGACGAAGTCGACCAGCAGCCCGTCGAAGGCCATCACGTGCACGTTGGGCAGATGGGCCACGGATTCCCGCACCAGGCGGGTGCGCTCCTCCAGCGGGAACAGGGGGCCTTTGGCCGGCGAGGCGGCCACGGCCACTATCACCTCGTCCACCAGCTGGGCGGCCCGGGTGATGATATCCAGATGCCCCAAGGTTATGGGGTCGAAGGTGCCGGGGGTCACTGCGCGCTTCATCGCTCCTCCTTCAAGAACGAGACCGATGTCTTCCCATATCTCCTCGATGCGGCGGCGAATCCCGCAGCGGCAGCGGCGGCCCGCACCGATTCGGCATCGCGCGCATCGTGCTCGTAGACGGCCACGGCATCGGGGGCCAGGGCACCGGCGGCGGCCAGGCGCTCCAGCAGCCCCAGGACCTCGCGGGCCGGGGTGGCATAGGGCGGATCGAGGAGCACCAGGCCGAAAGGCGCCCCGCCCGCAGGCAGCGGGGCCTTCAGCACATCGCATCGATGCAGCTCGCAACGGGGGGCGGAAAGGCCGCAGGCAGCGATGTTGGCTTCGACCGCCCGGGCGGCGCGGCTGTCGGTCTCGTAGAACACCGCCTGGGCTGCCCCCCGCGACATTGCCTCGAGGCCCAGGGCCCCCGAGCCGGCGAAGGCATCGAGCACCCGGACCCCCTCGAAGGAGCCCATCTGGCTGAAAAGCGAGCTGAACAGCGCCTCGCGCACCCGGTCGGTGGTAGGGCGCGTATGCAGGCCCTCGGGCGCCTCCAGCGCCCTGCCCCGCAGCATCCCTGAAACGATGCGCACGCGCCCTCCCTTATCCGCCGCTCGAATCCTGCACAGAACGGTACACGAGGGCCGCCTCCCTGGCAAGGGGGCGATAGGCCTCGGATTCCAGAAGCGGGTCCTCGGCGATGATGGCGCGGGCGTCTTCCCACGCCGCCCCTATGAGCCCCCGGTCGCGCACCACGTTGACCAGCTTCAGGGCCGAGGCGCCATGCTGGCGGTTGCCCAGGATATCGCCCTCGCGGCGCAGCCCCAGGTCGAAGGAGGCCAGCTCGAACCCATCGTCGGTGCGGGTCATGGCCTCCAGGCGATCCAGGGCCGCCTGCTTGCGGGTACCGGACACCAGGTGCACCTGCCCGGGCCGCTCGCCTCGGCCGACGCGGCCCCGCAGCTGGTGCAGCTGGGCCAGGCCGAAGCGGTCGGCATCCTCCACGATCATCACCGTGGCAGCGGGCACATCCACGCCCACCTCAATCACCGTGGTAGCCACCAGCACATCGATATCGCCGGCCCGGAAGCCCTCCATGACCTGCTGCTTGCGATCGGCCGGCATCTTGCCGTGGACCAAGCCCACGCGATGGTCGGGAAACACCTTCGCAGCAAGGAAGGCCGCCTCGTTCTCGGCGGCGGCCAGCGGCGCCTGCTCCATATCGCCGTCATCCTCGATCTCGATGGCCTCGCAGAAGGCATCCCCCTCCCCCGATGCGTCGTCCCCATCGGGCTCCGGCCGCTTGACGCCGACCAGCGGGCATACCACATAGACCTGCTCGCCCCGGGCAAGCGCCTCCTTCGCCGCATCGTAGGCGGCACCTTTGGCGGCGGAATCGTGCACGAAGGTCTCCCGCGGCGGGGTGCCATGGGGCCGCTGGGTCAGATAGGAGAGGGTGAGGTTGCCGTAAAGGGCCAAAGCCAGGGTGCGCGGGATGGGCGTGGCCGTGAGGTACAGGGCATCGGGGCACTCGCCCTTCTCCAGGAGCCCTTGGCGCTGCCCCACACCGAAGCGCTGCTGCTCGTCGATGACGGCCAAGGTGCACCGGGCGCAGCGCACATCGGGCTCCAGCAGGGCGTGGGTGCCGAACAGCACGGCCAGGTCCCCCGAGGCCAGACGCTCCAGCAACCGCTCCCGCTCGGCGGCATCGGTGGCCCCCGTCAGGATGCCCCAGGATACCCCTGCCGCATCCAGCAAGGGCCCTAGGCTGCGGCCATGCTGGCGGGCGAGGATCTCGGTCGGGGCCATGAACAGCGCCTGGCCGCCGCTATCGGCAGCAGCGGCCAGGGCGAAGGCGGCCACGGCGGTCTTGCCGGTGCCCACATCGCCCAACAGCATGTGGTTGGCAGCATGGGGCGAGGCCAGGGCGTCCAGGATCTCGCCTTTGGCCTTCCGCTGGTCCTCGGTGAGGGTGAAGGGAACCGCCTGCTCGAGGGCTGCCAGAGCGGGTCCGTCGATGCGGTGGGCGGTGGAGTCGCACCCCTGCTCGCGCTGCAGGCTCTCCTGCATCAGCCTCAGCTCGAGCAGCAGCACCTCCTCGTAGGCCAGCCGCCGACGGGCCTGGCGCTGCTCCTCCATGGTGCGGGGCCGATGGATGCAGGCCAAAGCGCTGCCTTTGCTCATCAGGGAGTACTTCGCCCGCAGGGCAAGGGGCAGCGGGTCCGCGACGCCGCGGACCATGGCCAGGGCGCTCTCTTGGATGCGCCGCATGATACCGGCTTTCAGGGGGGCCGCCAGCGGATAGACGGGCAGGATCACGCCGCTTGCAGGGGCACCCCCCTCCAGCACCTCGATGAAGGGGTTGGTCATGCGCTTGAACCCGTAGTTGAACTCCACCTTCCCCGATACGGCGACGGCCATGCCCGGCTTCAGCGAATCGGCCAGCCAGGGCTGGCGGAAGGCGGTGACGATGAGGGTGCCCGTATCATCGACGAGGGTCACCTCGGTCAGCGAGAGGTTGCAGCGGGGTTTCTTCAGCTTCACCTCGTGGATGCGCCCGCACAGGGTGCAAGAGGCCCCGATGGGCGCGCCCGCCACGGTGCACAAGGCCGACATATCGAGATAGCGGCGCGGATACAGCGAGAGCAGCTCCCGCACCGTGGCCGCCCCCAGCTTGCGGAGGGCCTGGGCCCGCTTGGGGCTCACCCCCGCGACGGCCGTCACGGGCGCATCGAGGGCCAAGGTGGCCTCGAGGCGGCCGGGATGCGCTTTGGCAGGCGCCTTACTCAAGGGAGAGCACGACCGGATAGAGCGGCTGGCCGCCGCGATGAGCGTCTATCTCGAGGTCGTCGTAAGCCTCCTGCACGGCGGCAACCAGGGCATCCATCTGCCCATCGGGATAATCCTCGCCCGCTAGCAGCGTCAGGGTGTCCGCGTCGGCGGCGTCCATGGATTCCAAGAGGTCCATCACCACCTGCTGCACCGTAGAGCCCACGGCATCGATGGAACCGTCGGCGATGCCTATGACGTCGCCTTCGGCGATGGGATTGCCCTGCGAGTCATGGGAATCCTTTATAGCCGTGGTCACCTCGCCCGTCTTCACCTCGGCGCAGGCATCGGCCATGGACTCCAGGTTCTCCTCCAGCGTACCCTCGGGATCGTAACCGAACATCGCCGCGAAGGCCTGGGGCACGCTCTTGGTGGGCACCACGCCGCAGCTTACCTCGGCCAGCTCGGCGGCGCTGTTGGCCGCCATGATGATGTTCGAGTTGTTCGGCAGGATCACCACGTTTGCAGCATTGGCCTTCTGCACGGCCGCCAGCAGGTCGGCCGTGGAGGGGTTCATAGTCTGGCCGCCCGACACCACCACATCGACCCCCAGGTTCTCCAGGATCTTGGCGTTGCCCTCGCCGGCGCATACGGCCACCACGCCGAAGTGCTTGGGCTCGGCGGATACCCCCTGCTCGGCCGCCAGCTTCTCGTTGCGCTCGGCGCTCTGCAGGTCCATGTTGTGGATGAACACCTCGAACACCTGGCCGCGGTCGAGGAAATAGGCCAGCACCTCATCGGGGCGGTTGGAATGCACATGCACCTTGAAGCGCGGGTTGCTGCCCACGCACAGCTCGCAATCGCCCATGGTGGCCAGGAAATCGAGGGCGGCATCCTTGTCGAGGGTATCCGATTCCACCAAGAACTCGTTGCAGTAGCGGTACTCCGAACCCTCCCAATCGTTGATATGCTCTATCTCGACCTTCGGGGCGCCCTGGCCCAACGCCTCGAATCCGGCTCCGAAGGCGCCGGATTCCTTCCCCAGCAGCGCCGTGACGAATCCGTCGAAGAGGATGGCCAGCCCGAAGCCGCCGGCATCCACCACGTTGTTCTCCTTCAGCACCGGCAGCAGCTCCGGCGTGCGGTGCACCGAGGCATAGGCCTCGGTCACGATGGATTCCAGGGCGCCATCAAGCGGGAGGGCCCGCTTCTCGGCCTCCTTGGCCGCCTCGGCGCTGTCCTTCAGCACCGTGAGGATCGTGCCCTCCACCGGCTTGCGCACCGCCTGGAACGATACCTCGACGGCCTTGGCGAAGGAAGCGGCCAGGGCGGCGGTATCGAAGCGCTCGGCTGCCCCCACCCCCTCGCAGAGGCCCCGCAGGATCTGGGAGGTGATAACACCCGAATTGCCCCGGGCGCCCATGAGGGCGCCGGTGGTGATGGCATGGCGCACGTCGGCTAGGGGCGCCCCGGCCGGAAGGGCCTGGAGGTTCCGCACCACCGACTCCAGCGTGAGCGACATATTGGTACCCGTGTCGCCATCGGGCACGGGGAACACGTTCAAGCGGTTTATCTCGTCTTTGCGCGAGGAGAGGGTTTCGCTGGCCGCCGCGATGGCGCCAAGCACATCGATAACCGAAAATTCACTCATGGTAGTCTTTCTGATCCTGGACCTGCGGGAACGGCGCTATTTGCGCACCTTGACATCTTGCACATGCACGTCGATGGAATCGACGGGAACCCGGGCCTGGTCCTTCAGGGCGAAGGTGACGGCATCCACCAGGTTCTGGGACACGGCCCCGATATTGGTGCCGTACTCCACGACGATGTAGAGGTCGACCTTAACGCCCTTCTCGGTGGTATCGAGGGTGATGCCCCGGCGCAGGCGCGACAGCGGCAGGATCTTGGCGATGCCATCCGCCGCATTGGGGGCCACCATGCCCACCACCCCATAGCATTCCATGGCCGCATGGCCCACCATATCGGCCAGCACATCGTTGGCTACATGCAATTTTCCAGGAATCGGCTCTCCCATGAAAGCTTCCTTTCCCTTGGTCGCTGCCTTCGAATCATACAACCGCAGAATTATACAGCACCGCACCCGTTTTCACATCCCCTGCAGGCGGCCAGCTGCCGTTCGCCGCCGCCCGCGCCCACGCCCGGCGGGAGCCTCGGGGCGCGGGCGCGGGACAGGCGGCCGGAAGGATACGGCATCCCGGCGATTTTCCCCTTGAACCCCCTGTTTCCCTTGTGCTATAGTCTTTTGGCTAGTTTGGAACCGAGCGGCGCAGCCGCTTGAGATTGCAGAAACAACGGAGTTGATAGCTATGTCCAAGATTTGTGAAGTATGCGGCAAGAAGCCCTCTGCGGGCCGTAACGTGAGCCATTCCCATCGCGTGACCAACCGTTGGTTCAAGCCCAACATTCAGAAGATCACCATCCGCGACAAGAGCGGCCGCGTGCGCAAGGCCAACGTATGCACCAGCTGCATGAAGGCCGGCAAGGTGGAGCGCGCCTAGGACGCCGGCACCGAAGAAACGCCTGAAAAGGGAAGGGCCCGCGGCAACGCGGGCCCTTCCCTTTTCAGGCAGCATGGGGCACACGGCGAGGGCCCCGCGGCGCCTAGATGATCAGCAGACGCTTGCAGCTGGGGCACACGCCCACCGGGGCCTGGCCCATCAGGTCGATGAGGCGCCCCCCGGCGATGGTGCTGCGGCACACGCTGCAGCAACCCCCCTCTTCCAGATGGCCCAGGGCCACGCCGCCGGTCTTCTTCGCCGTCTTATCGTAGGTATCCACCAAGTCGCGGGGCAGCCCCGATACCAGCTGCGTGCGCTGGTCGATGAGCTCGCGGGCCTTGCCGATCAGCTCGGCATCCTTCTCGCGGTAGGAATCCTCGAGGGACCTCTCCTCGGCCTCGCAGGCGGCTATGGCATCTTCCAGCTGCTTGCGCACGGCCTTCATCTTGGCTATCTCGGCGTTGAGCTTGTTCAGCTCCTCCTCGAGCGCCACACGGCGCTTGGCGACGCCGGCCATATCCTTCGAATGGGATTCCGCCTTCCGGAAATCAGAGCCGGCGGCGGTTATTATCTCCTGGGCGCGCTCCTGCTTCTGCGCCAGGCTGCGATCCTCGTCTTCGATCTTGGTCGCCTTGGCCTCGGTGGCCTCCTGCAGGTCGAGCACCTGCTGCAGCTTGGGGATTATCTCCTCGCGCTTCTTGCGCACCTTCACTACCTGGATGCGCTGCGGCAACGAGGCCCGCTCCTTCTTAGCCTGCATAACCTCGATGTCGATGCGCTGGACTTCTAGCAGGATATCGAGATGTTCCGGGTTAGCCTGCATGGGCAATCCTTTCGGGTCGAACTACCGCTGCAGCTATTGTAACCCGCCGGGCACCGCCGACCAATGTTATTCACCGATTTCGAATGGCAGGGGCATCAGAGGCGCTGGGCATCGGGAACCGTCCAGTTTCCCGTCTGGTCGAATATGGATACCGCATCGGCCGGCACCCCCGCCTCGACGGCGGCTTGGGCCAGCAGCGCGCAGAGGGGCAGCTCGCTGACATCATGGCCGACCTCGATGATGGCAAGCCCCCGCTGGGCCGCCTCAAGAGCGCTATGGTAGCGCACCTCGCCGCAGATAAGGCAGGGGATGCCCTCGGCCAGGCACACCTCGGGCGCCTCCCCCGCCGCCCCGTTGGCCACGGCCACGGTATCGACGACAGTGCCGCCGGACCCCCAGATGCGCGGCGTGCTTCCGAACACCGACACGCACCGGGCGGCCAGCTGCTCCAGGCGCAGGGGCCGGTCGGCAGCGCGCACCGAGCACACCCGGCCGTAGCCCTTGCAGGAATCGTCCTTGCGGGGCACGAGCACCCGATCGGCGTCGAGGCTGAGCAGCGAAGGAAGCAGCCTCGATGCCTCCTCGGAGGCGTCGAGGGCCGTATGCACGTTCATAAGCGCCACGCCGCCGGCTATGGCCTCCCACAGCACCGCGCCCGGCAAGGGTGCCGGGCCGTCGGGGGGCGAGAAGGCCGCCGGGGGGTCGAGGAACACCGGATGGTGGGTCAGCAGCACATCGGCACCCGCATCGCGGGCGGCCCCGACGGCCTCAAGCGTGGGATCGAGGGCCACCATCACACCCGTCACCAGGCGGGTCGAATCGCCGGCAATGAGGCCCATCCTGTCCCAGGGCTCCGCATCGGCCACCGGGAAGCGCTCGAGCAGCCGATGCTCCAGCTGCCCTATGGCCAAGGGGGCCTTCTGCTTCGAAATGACGCCGCCGTTTACCTTCGCCAACTCGGCCGCAGATTCCATCGCATCCATGGGGTATCCTTCCGTCGCATTCCTTCGAAAAGACAATAGCAGGATTCGCGGCCCCTCAGGCGCCTTCGAGGCAATCTGTCAACGCTTGGACAAATTGGTCGAGGTCCGCCTCGCGGGTAGCCGGACCGAACGAGATGCGCAGGGCGCCGTAGGCCTCGTCGCCGTAGCCGAGCGCCTTCAGCACATGGGAGGGCTCCAGGGAATGCGACGAGCACGCCGACCCGCCGGATACGCCGAAACCCCGCGCATCGAGGCGCAGGATGAGGGTCTCGCTCTCGAAGTCGCGGGAGAGCACCGACACGATATTGGGGAGGTAGCGCCGGCTGCCCGACTGCACGTCCACCGTGGGCGCGATGCCGTCGATGGCCGCCAGCTGCCGGTACAGGCGGTCGCGCAGGCGGCCCTGGCGCTCGGCCTCGGCCGGGTGGGTTGCCACGGCCTGGGCCACGGCTGCGG
>CANOBU010000007.1 GCA_947564425.1 uncultured Eggerthellaceae bacterium | reverse complement strand
GGCCCCGGCTCCCAGCCCGCAAGCGGGTGCGCCCGACCCGTCCCTGCTAGCCCTTCCCCATTGTGTCGTTGTTTCGTGTGGCGGAAGGCGGCCGATGCGACCAAGCGCTATACTGTGTGTGCTTATGCCATCGCGAAAGGATCATCGAAGGCGTGGAAATTACGAGCTCGTCTCCCGGCAATATGGGTGCATGCACCGACGATACGAACCAGCCCACCCCCTTGGTCACCTTCGTCGTGCCCTGCTATAACTCCGCGTCGTACATGCGGCCCTGCATCGAGTCGCTGCTGACGGCCGGACATCCCTGCGAGATCCTGCTGATAAACGACGGCTCGACCGATAACACCGGCGAGATCGCCCGCGAATATGCCGCAGCCCATCCGCAGGTTCGGGCCATCGACCAGGCGAATGCCAACTGGGGCGGCGTGGTGAACCGGGGATTGAAGGAAGCCCGGGGCATCTATTTCAAGATAGTCGATTCCGATGACCATATCGATACCGATGCGCTGCGCCGGGTGCTCGACACCCTGGCCCTGGCCGTCGAGGCGGGCAACGCACCCGACCTGCTGATCACCAACTACGTGTACGACCGCATCACCGACGGCAGCCGCCACACCATCCACTACCGCTCGCTCTTCCCCGCCGGCCGGGTGTTCCGCTGGAAGGATATGGGCAAGCCGGGCATCGACCAGTTCATCATGGTGCATGCCTCGTGGTACAAGACCGAGGTGCTGCGCCGATCGCAGCTGGAGCTGCCCGAGGGCGTCTCGTATATGGACAGCCATTTCGTGTTGCATCCGCTGCCCTTCGTGGAAACCATCTTCTACCTGGATGTGGACGCCTACCACTACATAATCGGCCGCGACGGCCAGTCGGTGGAGGTCGAGGTGGTGAAGAGGTGCATCGACCAGCAGCTCAAAGCCTCCTACATGGCCATCGACGGCTACGATTACGCCAGCCTGTACCAGCAGGAGCCCAACCAGGCCCTGCTGATGATGGGCTATGTGTCGTGCATGATGAGCGTCTCCACCATCTACCTGTTCAAGATAGGCACGCCCGAAGCCCTGGAGAAGAACCGCCGGCTGTGGCAGCATATGCAGGAGCAGAACCCCGTGCTGTACCAGAACGTGAAGAAGTCCTGGGCCGGCCGGGCGAACCGCAAGACCCCCATCGGCCGCTTCATCGCGAAGATAGGCTACGGCCTGGCCCAGAAGATCTTCAAGTTCGCCTGAGTCCGGGCATGCAGGCAGGCGAGGAAGCGGAAGGAGGCACCATGGCCGACGAACCATCGACGGAACCCCTGGCGGATACCGACCCCACCTACGCCGATGCCAGCCATTGGATGCATTCGGTTTCCGCCGATAGCGCCGAGAACCCCGAATCGGGGGGCAAGATAAACCTCACCGATATCGATTTCGATGCCTTCAAGGACGACGGCATCATCCCCGACAAGGGCACCGCCCATTCCCTGGGGCGGAAGCTGAACATAGCCCTGTGCGCCGTGGCATTCCTGGTGCTGTTCGGCTATCTGTTCATAGCCGGCGAGGGCGGCGATATGCTGCGGGCCCTCACGACCTTCAACTGGCTGTTCCTCATCATCGCCTTCGCGGCCATCGTGGTGTACTGGGTGCTGGAATCGGTCTGCATGCAGCTGATATGCAACAGCATGTTCAAGGGATTCTCGTTCATCAAAACCAACATCGTCACGGTCATCGGCCAGTACTTCAACTGCATCACCCCGCTTTCCAGCGGCGGCCAACCCATGCAGGCCTATTATTACTCCCGCTTCGGCCTACCCGCCCACTACGCCCTGCCCATGCTGCTGTGCCGGTTCATCGTGTACCAGCTGACCATGACCGTCTACGCCATCATCGTGCTGGTGCTGCGGTTCAACTACTTCACCGACGACCTGCGGCCCATCATGTACCTGGTGGCCATCGGCTTCGCAGGGGGGTTCCTGCTCATCGCCATGCTGTTCGCCCTGGCCTTCGCGAAGAACTCCGTGATAAAGGCGACCCGCTGGGCCATACAGCTGGCCGGCCGCATCGGGGTGCTGAAGAAGCCCGAGGAGACCCTGGTATCGGCCACGACCTCGCTGGAGGAGTCCTACGAGGGCATCCGGTTCCTGCTGAAGGAGCCGGCCCTGCTGGTCAAGGTATCGCTTGTCACCTTCGTGCAGCTCACGGTTTACTTCTCGATGTCGTGGCTGATCTTCGCCGGTTTCGGGCTGGAATCGAACGATTACTTCACCGTGGTATCCTGCCAGGCCTTCATCTACCTGATCGCCTCGTTCGTACCGCTGCCCGGCGCCGTGGGAGCCGCCGAGGGCAGCTACATCGTGTTCTTCAACTATGTGTACAGCGACCCGTCCATCGTGGCCCTGTCCACGTTCATCTGGCGCTTCTTCACCTTCTACCTGCCCATCGTGCTGGGCATGGTGCTTACGCTGATGGTGAACAACGAGAACTCGTTTTTGGCCCGGTGGATCCGCAAGGACGACACGCGCATGGCCTTCACCGACCACACGGTGCCCCCCAAGCAGAAGCGGGGCCGCAAGGCACGGGAGGACGGCGCAGAGCCCGCAGCAGAACCCGAGGCCGAGGGCTGAAAAACTTCCCGGCGTACCTTGCAATAGCCGGGAAGCTTTGGGATAATATGCAAGCTGTTTTCCGGAACAGCCCCTCGTCCCCATAGTCTAGAGGTCAGGACGCGGCCCTTTCAAGGCTGAGACACGAGTTCGATTCTCGTTGGGGGCACCACCACTGCCACTCCCCGCCTGCGGGGAGTTTTTCATTTCCGGCGCAGCATCGCCCGGGGCTATTCGTCCAGGATCTCCTCCACGGCGGCCAAGGGGTCGCCGCTGCGGCCGTCGATCACCTCGATGCCGCAGCCCTCCAGGTAATCCTTCACATCGGCGTCGATGACGCCGGTCACCAGTATGTCGGCCCCCAGGGAAGCCAGGAACTGTGGGAAACGGTCGAGGGGTTGGTCGGCTGCGGGGATATTGCGGCAGCGCGCAGGGCTGCCGGCGTCGATGTCGTAGCACATGTAGCTGGAGGCCCGGACGAATGCCGGGGCGATGGCGAGTCCGTCGCATGCGACCGCTATCACCATACTGCACCCCCCGTCAGCCCGCTGCTGCATCGTATAAACGGTAGCGCAGATGAACGGCTGCCGATGGCGCATCCCTGTAAACGGAAGGTTTGGCTGCACGAGCGCACAGCCGGCAAGGCCCGAAGGCTACCGGGAACGGCTCCGCGAGCGCGAGCGGGCCCGCTGCACCTCGGCCCTATGGGAGCGCCCGGGGCGCAAGTCGCCCTGGCGGCGCTGCGGAGCCGGGGCCGCAGCGGGCGCCTTCGCCCTGCCCCGACCCTGGCGCTGTTTCGGCTTCGATGCCTCGGCGGCACCGTTCGCCGTGCCCTTCTTGGCGCCGCCTTGGCCGCGGCTGCGCTTCTGCTGGCTGCGATCGGCCATCTCGCGTTTCGCCTTGCGCACCTCCGGATCGCGCCCGGAGCGGGCTGCCATGCTCTTCTCGGCTGCGGCGGCCGCAGCCTGCGCCATATCGAAGGATTCCAGTTTCATCTCGGGAATCTGCGCCTTGATCAGCTTCTCGATGGCGCGCAGCTCGCCTTCGTTCTCGGGGGTGACGAAGGTGATGGCCAGACCCTTGCTGCCGGCACGGCCCGTGCGGCCTATGCGATGGACGTAATCCTCGGGCTGGTCGGGCACATCGTAGTTTATGACGTAGTCGACCTGGTCCACATCGATGCCGCGCGCCAGCACATCGGTGGCGGTAAGGATGTTCACCTCGCCTTCTGCGAAGCGGTCGAGCGCCCGCTTGCGCTGGCTCTGGCTGCGGTCGGAATGGATGGCCTCGACCTTGTACCCCGCCCGGCGCAGGCGGCGGCACGAGGAATCGGCGCGGCTGCGCGTGCGGGCGAACACGATCACCCGATAGAAGCCCTTCTCTTCCAGCACGGCCTTCAGCAGGTCGGGCTTCACCGACTGCGGCACGCGGATCACATAATGCTCCACAGTGGAGGCGACATCGCCCCTGCGGGCTATCTCGACCGTGGCCGGGTCGTTCATGAACGAGCCCGCCACCTTCATGATGGATTTGTCGATGGTGGCCGAGAACAACAGCGTCTGGCGCGCCTTGGGGGTGGCGTTCACGATGCGCTTGACGGCCGGCAGGAACCCCATGTCGAGCATGCGGTCGGCCTCGTCCAGCACCAGGACCTGCACATCGTCCAGGCGCACTGCCTTCTGCTCCATCAGATCGATGAGGCGCCCCGGCGTGGCTATGAGCACATCGCAACCCTGCTTCAAACGGCTGATCTGGGGCTTGTAGGACAGGCCCCCCACCACGGTGGCGATACGGTGGTGGGTGGATACGGCCACTTCGCGGGCAACCTCGCCTATCTGCTGGGCCAGCTCGCGGGTGGGCGTTATAACCAGCATCAACGGCCCCTGGCCCCCCTTGGCATGGCCCAGGCGGTCCATGGAGGGAAGCGTGAAGGCCGCTGTCTTCCCCGTACCCGTCTGCGCGGCGGCCAGGATGTCCCGCCCTTCCAGGACCAGGGGTATCGATTGCTCTTGCACGGGCGTGGGCACCTCGAAGCCCATGCGCTTGATGGCGGAAAGGGATTTCTCGCCGAGACCCAACTCTTCGAATGAAAGCACGAATATTCTCCTTTTAGCCGCCCATCCCCTGCGGGCGCATGGCGCTGCATCGGGCGCGCCGGAAGCGCACCACCCGCGGATGATCGGCAATCAACAGGTTCAACCTGGGGTTTGACTGGCGCCCCCTGTAGGATTCGAACCTACGGCCTTCTGCTCCGGAGGCAGACGCTCTAATCCCCTGAGCTAAGGGGGCTCGGGTTGGTTTATTATACGCTAACATGAACCTGATGGCCCAGCAGATAAAGGATTCCCGGCTGAATGGATTATACGGTACACATCGAACGGATGGCTTACGGCCCCGCCGGCATCGGGCATCTGCCCGATGGCAAGGCGGTGTTCGTGGAATCGACGGTCCCGGGTGATACGGTGCAGATCGAGGTCATCGAGGATAAGGGCCGCTTCGCCCGCGGGCGCCTGACGGCCGTGCTGGAGCCCTCGCCCCATCGGGTGAGGGAGCAGGCGCCCTTGGAGACCCTCTGCGGCACTGCGCCCTGGCAGATCATGGACTACGAAACCCAGCTGCAGGCGAAGCGCGGCAACGTGGTGGGGGCCCTGGTGCATGGGGCCAAGATGAGCGCAGCCGAAGCCGAAGGGGCCGTGGCCGAGGCCGTGGGCAGCAAGCACCGCTGGAACTACCGCAACAAGCTGGAGCTGGGGGCCGGCACCGATGCCCAGGGGCGCTTCATCGTGGGCTTCCATCGCGAGCAGAGCCCCGAGCTTATCCCCGTGGACGCCTCGGCCCTGGCCCACAAGGCCATCGAACGGGCTCCCAAGGCGCTGCGCGGGGCCATCCGCTACGCCCAGGGCAGCCGCGACCTGCAGATATACCGCATCGGGGTGCGCCATAGCACCGCCACGGGCAATCTGGAGGTGGCCCTGTGGACGCCGCCCGGCCCCTTCCCCCGCGCAACCTTCGCCAAAACCATCGGCGAGGCCTGCAAGGCCACCGGGGTGATACGCGTGATGGCCGATCCCGGCAAGGCCCGCAAGATCAAGGGCGTCGAGGTGCTTGCGGGCTACAGCCGCTGGCATGAGAGGCTGGCAGGCTTCGATTACCATACCCAGGCACCCTCGTTCTTCCAGGTGAACACCGCCCAGGCCGAGCAGCTGGTCGCACTGGTGCGCGAGGGATTGGGCAGCTTGGAAGGGGCGCTGGTGGCCGACTTGTTCGCCGGAGGCGGCACCTTCGGCATCCCCCTTGCTGCCGCCGGAGCCGATGTGGTGGCCGTCGAGGCCGCCGGTTCATCGGTGCGCGACCTGCGAGCCAATGCCGAGCGCAACGGCGTGCAGCTGGAGGTGCTGGGGGGAGATGCCGGGCGCGAGCTGGCAACCCTCGGAACGCTGGATGCCCTGGTGGTGGACCCGCCCCGGGCCGGCCTGGGCAAGGGCCTCGTGGAGCTCATCGCCGATGCCGCACCCCGTACCGTAGCCTATGTAAGCTGCGATCCCGCCACCTGGGCACGCGATACGGCCCTGCTGGGCTCCGCGGGCTATCGGCTGAAACGCGCGACGCCGGTGGATATGTTCCCCCAAACCTACCATATCGAGGTGGTGAGCCTGTTCGAGACTGTCCGCTGAACGTCCGGAGGCTGTGAATCGGATGTGGGCAAGACGCCTGCATCTGTGGATTTCCGTGCTGCAGCAGCACAGGTGCATCTGCTTCTAGCGGAAAACCCGTGATTCCGCAGATAATGGCGCTGAGGGCCTAACGGGAACATCCCCCTTGGTACAATGGGCTGCAGCAACAGATGCGGGATGCAGTCGGGCGAATCCAACAGGCAATGCGCCTCGATCAAGGGAACCGCCGGGCTGCGCCCCGCTCTTTGCTGACCCCGCGAAGGCTGCCGGGCATCCCCGGTAGGGCCCGGCCATCGCGTCTATCGGATTGCCTGGCGCGACTCGTTCGCGCGGTAGGCGTCCAGCACCTGGATCTCGTACTGCTTCCTATTTCCCTTCACCACCGTGTCCAGGATGAGCCCGCTGGCCATGCTGAGCAGTCCCGTGAACACCAAGGCGACAGCCAGCACCGCGGAGGGCAGGCGGGGCACCAGGCCGGTATGGGCGAAATCGACCACCACGGGTACGCCCACGACCAAGCCCAGTATGACGAAGACGAGCGCGATCCACCCGAACAGGGCCATGGGACGGTAATCCTTGAACAGCGACATTATCATCTTCAGCACCTTGAAGCCGTCCGAGAACGTCGAGAGCTTCGACTCGGAACCCTCGGGGCGGTCGCGGTAATCGATGGGCACCTCGGCGATGCGCCAGCCCTTGTCGACCGCATGGATGGACAGCTCGGTTTCGATCTCGAAGCCCGGCGATGTCACGGGCATCGTCGAGGCGAACACGTTGTTGAAGGAACGGTAGCCGGTCATCACATCGGAGAACTCGAAGCCGTAAATCACCTTGATGAGGAAGCGCACCAGATTGTTGCCGAACCCATGGAAGGCGCGGTCGTTCTCTTCCCCATAGGTGCCGTTGGACAACCGGTCGCCCACGCACATGTCCGCCGTGTCGTCGATGAGGGGCTGCAGCAGCGCAGGGGCATGCTCGGCCGGGTAGGTATCGTCGCCATCCACCATGATGTAGTAATCGGCATCGATGTCGCGCAGCATCTGGCGGACCACATTGCCCTTGCCCTGACGCGGCTCGCGGCGGACGACCGCCCCATGGGCCGCCGCTATGGCAGCCGTGTCGTCGGTCGAGTTGTTGTCGTAGACGTATATGACCGCATCGGGAAGGACGGCCTTGAAATCGTCGACCACCTTGCCGATGGTGACCGCCTCGTTATAGCAGGGCACGAGCACCGCCACGCTGCCGATGGTGTCGGTACGGAAGGTCCCTCCGGTTTCCGTCATAGCATCCTCCTTGGTCTGCCCCTCCATTCTATCGGAAACATCCCCGATACCCGCGGGAATATCCCGCTGCGGCCGCTTGCAGGGGAAAGAAGCAGAGAAGCCGCGGCTTGCAGCCGCGGCTTCATCTTAGGGCATCTCTTCGGCAGCCTTAGGCCAGGGCGGCTTTGGCGACCTCCACCAGAGCCGAGAAGGCCTGGGGGTCGTTGATGGCCATGTCGGACAGCACCTTGCGGTCGAGCTCCACGCCGGCCTTCTTCAGACCGTTCATGAACACCGAGTAGGACATGCCGTTCTGACGGGCGCCGGCGTTGATGCGGGTGATCCACAGCTTGCGGATCTCGCGCTTCTTGTTGCGGCGATCGCGGTACTGGTACTGCAGCGAATGCTGGACCTGCTCCTTCGCCTTCGTATAGGTGCGCGACTTCGCACCATAGTAGCCTTTGGCGCGACCGAGGATGGTACGGCGCTTCTTGCGGGCATTTACCGAACGCTTAACACGTGCCATTTCTTATCTCCTTAGCAGAATCCGCGAAGCCGGGGCTTCGGTATCGAACGATTAACGGAGCCCCAGATTGCGGGCGACTACCTTGCGGTCGGCCTGGGCGACCTCGGTCTCCTTGCGGAAGTTGCGCTTGCGCTTCTGGCTCTTCTTGGTCAGGATGTGGCTCTTGAAGGCCTTGGCGCGCATGATCTTCCCCGACCCCGTCACGCGGAAGCGCTTGGCGGATCCGCGGTGCGTCTTCATCTTCGGCATTTACTCGTCCTTTCCCTCTTCGTCTTTCGACTCGGTTTCCTTCTTCTTCTTCGCCGCAGCGGGAAGCGGCGCAATCAGCATGAACATGTTGCGGCCCTCCATCTTCGGCGGGCTCTCGATGACGGCCACGTCCTTCAGGTCGTCGGACAGCCGCTCGAGGATGGACAGTCCCTGGTCGGGATGCGACATCTCGCGGCCCCGGAACATGATGGTGATCTTGACCTTGTTGCCCTGCTCCAGGAAGCGCAGGACGTGCTTCTTCTTGGTGGTGTAGTCGCCCACGTCGATCTTCGGGCGGAACTTCATCTCCTTGGTCTCGATCTTGCTCTGGTTCTTCCGCGCCTGCTTGGCCTTGATGGCCTGGTCGTACTTGTACTTGCCGTAGTCCATGATGCGGCATACGGGGGGATCGGCGTTGGGGGCGATCTCCACCAGGTCCAGGCCCTCGTCATCGGCGATGCGACGGGCCTGCACGGTGGGATAGATTCCCATCTGGCTTCCGTCGTAGCCAATAAGACGGCATTCGCGCACGGTTATTTGTTCGTTGAGCCGCGGCTCTTGAGCAGCTATCGTGCTCACCTACTTCCTTTTTTCCATCCTGGCCTGCACAACGGCGGTTGCACGGGCCGGCCAATAAAAAACCCGTCATAGCAGACGGGATGCGCATCGGTTGCCTTGCGGCGACGTTATTCGCAGAACCCATCGGCTACATCGAGCGCCGAACCAGGTGAGGGGCAAGCCCCTGCTTGTTTTCAGCCCGCTTATGATACCACGTTTCCCAGCCAGCGCAAGGAAACTCCGCAATCGCCGCCGGCGCGCATGCCGCCTGGGCGGGAAGCGGCTACACCACAGGCCATGCAGCGGCGCCGGGCGCGGGCTGCACCAGCAGGCCGTCGGCCATCATGGCCTCCCCCACGGCCCGGTAGTCGGCGCCGGCTCGGGTGATCTGCTGCTCGATCTGCTCGTCGGTAAGCTCGCGCACCGCCTTGGCGGGCATGCCCATGATGAGGCTGCGCGGGGGGAACTCCTTGCCCTCGGTCACCACGGCGCCGGCCGCTATCAGGCAATCGCGGCCCACATGGGCGCCGTCCATCACAATGGACCCCATGCCCACCAGCACGTTGTCGTCGATGGTGCAGCCATGCAGGATAGCCCCGTGGCCCACGGTGACGTTGCGGCCCACGGATAGGGGCGCACCGCCGCTCACATGAAGGCAGCAGTTCTCCTGTATGTTGGTGCCGTCTCCGATGCTCACCGGGGCGCAATCGCCGCGCACCTGGGCGCCGGCGAATACCGTGACGCCATCGCCCACGGACACCTGGCCGCACAGGCTGCAGCCGGGCGCCAGGCGCACCCGCTCGCCGAAGGACACCTGGTGGTAATCGGCCATGATCTCCCCCAGCTTGGGTACCGATGCCGCCATGCTAGGCACGCTCCCAAAGCCCCGTCTTGCCGCCGTCCTTCTTCAGCAGGCGGATATCCATGATCTCCATACCGCGGTCCACCGCCTTGCACATGTCGTACACCGTGAGGCAGGCGATGGATGCCGCCGTCAGGGCCTCCATCTCGATGCCCGTCTTGCCCGTCACGCCGCAGGTGGTGGTGATATGGATGCCCACGCGGCCGTCTTCGCGCTGGCCGGCCTCCACCGGCTCGCAATCGACCTTGGCCTTCGTTATGTTCAGCGGGTGGCACATGGGTATGAGGCTGCTGGTCTGCTTGGCTCCCATCACGCCGGCCACGCGGGCGCAGGCCAGCACATCGCCCTTGGCCGCCTTGCCCTCTACGATAAGCGCCAGCGTCTCCGGCTGCATGGCTATGAAGCCCTCGGCCACGGCGATGCGCTCGGTATCGGGCTTGGCCGAGACGTCCACCATGCGCACGGCGCCCTTCTCGTCGATATGGGTAAGCTGCTCTGTCATTGCCTAACCTCCGATTTGCGACATATTGCGTTCCGTACCCACTTTATCATGATGCTCGTCGGGCTTCAGGTGCAGGGCTTGCAGGAAGCATTCGTACACCGCGTCCTCGCCGCCATCGTGCAGGGCCGTGCGCACGTCTATCTCCTCGTCGGAGAACAGGCAGGGCCGCAGCTTGCCATCGGCCGTAAGGCGCAGGCGGTTGCATTCGCTGCAGAAATGGCGCGACAAGGGGCTTATGAAACCCACGGTGCCCTGGGCGCCCGGGAAGGCGAAATAGCGGGCCGGCCCCCATCCCAGGGGCTTGTCCTTCCCGTCCAGGGGCACGAGCTCCGGCAGGCCCTCGGCGGCCGCGCGCTCGTTTATGATCTGCAGCAGCTCCTCGGAGGGGATCACATCCTCGTGCCCCCACCCGGTGCCGTCCACGCCGCCGGATGATCCCACCGGCATGTACTCGATGAAGCGCGTGTGCAGCGGCCGGTCGATGGACATCTTCGCGAAGGCCAGGAAATCCTGGTTGAGGCGGCGCACCGTGACGGCGTTGATCTTCACCGGGTTGAACCCGGTCTGCAACGCTGCATCGATGCCCGCAAGGGTCGACTCCAGCTGCCCCACACGGGTTATCTCGGTGAATTGGTCGGCATCCAGCGTGTCGAGCGAGATATTCACGCGGGACAGGCCGGCCCGCTTCAGGTCGCCGGCCATCTGCGGCAGCAGCACGCCGTTGGTGGTAAGGGATATGTTGTCGATCTGCTCCATAGCGGCAAGCGACCCCACCAGGTCCACCACCCCCTTGCGCACCAGGGGCTCGCCGCCCGTCAGGCGCACCGAGCGTATGCCGATGCGCACCGCCGCCCGTACGATGGCCTCTATCTCCTCGATGCGCAGGATATCGTCATGGCTCATCAGGCTCAGGCCATCCTCGGGCATGCAGTAGATGCACCGGAAATTGCAGCGGTCTGTCAACGAGATGCGCAGGTAATCGATGACGCGCCCGTGTCCGTCCCTCATAGGTTCCCCGATCGTCGGAATAATCTCTCGTAAGAACACTATCCTACAACGAGGATGTTTGCAAATGGCAGCAGCCCGGCAACGGCTGGGCGCAACCCGGCCCTAGCGCGTTACTACATACAGATGCTCGGGAGCCAGCTGCATCAGCAGCTCCTGGCCCTCTTCGGGCCGATCCGCGGAATCGTAGAGCATGTTGATGCGCCAGTAGATGCGCTGATGCAGGTAATGCACCTCCTGGTCCGCTGCATCCACCAGGTCCTCGGCCCCTTCGTCGCGGTCGAGGAAGCTGAGCAGGCACATGCGGTCGAAGCGCGAGTCGCTTACGCGGTCCACCCGCATGCGGAACACATTGGTGCCGGGCCCTTCCGCCGGATGCACATTGAATGCACGGATGCCCACGGCCTTCGCATCTTCCGGCACGCCATCGGGAAGCGTCAGGGTGACGCCCCAATGCTCGCAGGCCACATGGGTGGCATCCAGCCGCTCGACCGCTGCCACGTTCTTCACGCCGGAGAGCTTCAGGCCCGCTACGCTCTTGGGGTCGTCCACCAGCTCCCGCGAGGTATCCACCTCCATGATGCGGCCGCGCTCCACCACGGCGATGCGGTCGCAGAAGCGCACCGCCTCGTCGATGTCGTGGCTCACATACAGGATGGTGCCGTCGAAATGGTCGAAGAGGCTCGAGAGGTTCTGCTCCAACACGCCCTTCAAGTGGGCATCCAGGGCCGAGAAGGGCTCGTCCAGCATCAGGATGCCCGGCTTGGCCGCCAGCATGCGGGCCAGGGCCACCCGCTGCTGCTGGCCGCCCGATAGCTGGGCCGGATAGCGCTTGGCGAAGGCATCCACATCGAAGCGGCGCAGCTCGGCCCCTATGATGCGGGCGCGCTCGTCCTTGGGCGTATCCAGGGGGATGCCCGCCCCCACGTTCTGCTCGACCGTAAGGTTGGGGAACAGCATGTAGTTCTGGAACAGCAGGGCCGTCTTGCGCTGCTGCGGCTTCAGGTTCACCTTGGCCGCGCTGTCGAAGAACACCTGGTCGTTCACGACGATGCGCCCCTCGTCGGGCGTCTCGATGCCGGCCACGCAGCGCATGGTGAGCGATTTGCCGCAGCCCGAAGCCCCCAGCAGGCCGAACACCTCGTCTTCGGCCTGGAAGGCAACCTGCAGCTCGAAGGCGGGGAACTGCTTCCTTATGTCGATGGAGAGGCTCATTCCTCGATCGCCCCCTTCCGGTAGCGCGTGGTATGGCGGCTCCACAGGTTGATGAACATGATGACGATGAAGCTGAAGATGACCAGCACGATGGTCCAGAAGATGGCTATCTCGTTGTTGCCGTTCATCCACTGGAAGTAGATGGCGATGGGGATGGTCTGGGTGATGCCCAGGTAGTTGCCCGCCAAGAACAGCGTGGCGCCGAACTCGCCCAGGGCCCGGGCGAAGGCCAGCACCGTGCCGGCGGCGATGGAGGACCACGACAGCGGCAGCATCAGCTTGAAGAAGATCCGCGATTCCTTCCAGCCCAGCGTGCGGGCCGCATCGACCATGTTGGGATCCAGGCTCTCGAAGGCCCCCAGGGCGTTGCGGTACATCAGCGGGAAGGCCACCACCACCGCGGCGATAACCGTGGCGGGCCAGCTGAAGATCAGCGGGAACCCCACGTCGATGAACCATTGGCCCCAAGGCGTGTTGGAACCCAGGAACAGCAGCAGCAGGAAGCCGCAGACGGTGGGCGGCAGCACCATAGGTATGGTGAACACCGTATCGAGCACCGACCGGGCGCGCGTGGACACATGCAGGCACAGGTAGGCGCAGGCCAGGCCCAACACGAATATGAACACGATGGCGGTGAGGGTGGTCTTCAAGGTAACCAGCAGGGGCGACCAGTCGAGGGCGGCCATGAACGAGCCCAGGCGCTCCCACCATCCCGGCTCGGCCACGATGACCGCCTGATGGCTGGGCACGATGTCGGCGAAGCAGCCGGCGATGGGCGTTGCCAGCCGGTCCGAACCGGCCGAGGCGACATCCCGCCCGTCGGCGCCCACGATGAGGTTGTAGGCGCCATCGTCGATGACGCGGTTGAAGATGTAGTCCACGCCGTCGAGGGTATTCTGCTGTTCGGTGGTGAAATACCACGGGGCATCGGCCGGGATGGGGGCGTTGCCATGGGCCGCCTTCGCATCGAGGGCCACGATCATGGCCTGCAGCAGCGCCCGGTCATCGGCGGAGGCGGGGTCGAACGAGGCCGCCTCGGCGGCCGCCGCATCGATGTAGACCACCACGCGCTCGGCGGTGGTCAGGTACATGAGGGCATGGGGTTTCTTGCCGATGTAATAGGCATAGCCCCGGTAAGCGCCGTCGATATCGCGGTTCGACCCGGCATTGGCCCGGGCGAACCCCGCCAGGGCGAAGGGCTCTTCCTGTATGGCGGCCGACAGCTCGTCATAGGATACCTCCACGGCGGAAGCGTCCACATCGGCTGCCGCAGCCGTGCCCTCGGTCAATCCCAGGGCCCAGGCCGAAAGGGGCTGCAGCACCAGGGCCGCTGCCAAAGCCAGGGCCGCAAAGGCCCTCAGCGCCCTGCGGCCGAGGCCGCGCCACCCCATCGAAGCGGACTCATCCATTGCGGCGCCCTCCTTTCCGAAGCATCCCCCATGACGGAAGGAGCCCCCATGCGGGGCTCCTTCCGTCAGAACTCTCACCATCCGATTCTAGCAATAGATCCGGCGAATCGCCTTAGGCGGCCAGGGTGAAGCCCCACTTCTGCCAGATCTCCTGGACATCGCGGTCGGTCAGGCACCAGTTGATGAACTGCTCGGCCGCTTCCTTGTTATTGGACTGCGAGGTCACAGCGCCGGGATAGGTGATGGCCTTGTGCGTATCGGCGGGAACCGTGCCCACGACCTTCACGCCGCCGAAGCGCTCCACATCGGAGGAGTACACGAAGGCGATATCGACATCGCCGGCCTCGGCCAGCTTGCACACGTTGCCCACGGAGGTCTGGGTCATGACCTTGCCCTCCAGCGGGGTGCCGGCGAAGGCATCGGTGCCGTTGGCCTTGCCGGCGCTGTCGGCGCCCGTCTTGCCATCGGGGTCGATGAAGCAGCCCACGGTGGACAGCGCCTGGTCGGCGTAGTTGCCGGCGGGCACGGAGTCATCGCCCACGCCCACGGTGTAGTTGCCGGTGGCGATATCCTCGAGGGTCATCTCGGTGATGTCCGCATTGTTCTCGGAGGTGACCATGACCAGCTCGTTGGTGAACATGGTCACGCGGGTGCCGGCATCGATGTAGCCCTCCTGCTCGGCCGTGTCCATGGTGCCCTTCGAGGCCGTGATCTCGATATCGGCATAGGCGCCGCCCTCCAGCATGGCGTTCAGCTCGCCGGAGGCCTTGTACTGGGTATCGGCGAAGGTGACCTCGGGGTGGATCGAGGTGTAGAGCTCCTGGGCCTCGGCCATGGCCTTGGTAAGGGAGTTCGCGGCGAAGATCTGCAGCTCGACCGCCTGGCCGGAGGCCGCAGAGCTATCGGAGGCCTGGGTGCTGGCGGCAGAAGCCGACCCCGACGAGGCGGTGGAGCCGCCGGAGCAGCCGGCCAGGGCCGCCACCAGGGCCACAGCCGCCATGGCGGCCGCTATCAACGAGAAGCGCTTTTTCATGGAATCCCCTTCCGTATCTTGGTGAAACGATTCACCCATACTATCCTTGAAAGAATATATTGTCAATTACGAATATTCTTGTTTCAGGTTCTTAGATTCCCCGCATCCCGCAGCGCTATCGTTACGCAGCCAAAGAAAAAGCCTCCCCGAAGGGAGGCTTTCCTTGGCTATCTCCGGAAAAGAGATACGATTAGCTGAGCGCCTCGACCAGAGCGGCGGCCTGCTTCTCACCCAGGCCGGCCAGGCGACGTCCCTCGGGGATGCCGATCTCGGTCATGATCTTCTCGGCCTTGGCATTGCCGTAACCGGGGAACGTGGTGATGAACTGCACGACGCGCATCTTGCCCACGACAGGATCATCGCGCTGGCTCATAACCTTCTTCGCCGTCAGCTTGCCGGCCTTGATCTTCTCGCGAACCTCGGCACGCTTCTTGCGCGTCTCGGCAGCCTTGGCGAGCGCCTCTTTGCGCTGCTCCTCGGTCATAGTAGGTAATGCCATAATCCTAGCTCCTTTCGTCTGTATGCCAAGTTTGGCCTAGCTATAGTATCAGAAAAGACCTGGATTGGGCGATAATTGCACGGCAACGTTACAAAAGGCGGCGGAACAGGGCTTTTTCTTCCCGCCACAGGCTGCTTGCCGAGCCCCCGCACCCTGCACCCCTGACGGAGCCTCCATAAAAGGACGGGGGCCCGCACTGGGCGGGCCCCCGTTGCCGATGGCGTCTGCCGATGCCTAGGCGGCTTTGTCCATGGACGGGACGGACTTCGCCTGGACCTGCCCGGCGGCAGGAGCGGCATCCTTGCGCTCCTGGCGGCGGATCTCCCAGTTCAGGAACAGGGCCCCTACCACGATCAGCAGCACGGTTACCACGGCGATGATGGCGCTATCCATAACGGCCTCCTTCGCATTGCGCTTGCATCGCGGCTGCCCGGGAACCTCTCCGAAAGGATATTGGGGATCTCCTCGACTCCCCGGGCAGCTGCTCTTCCTGCCTCGAGTATAAGGGGGGCAAAACGCCCCGGCCGGTGCATCAACGGCACGGCCCTTGCAAAAAGGGCACCGGTTGGGGGCAACCCCTAGAGCGGGGCGATCAGTTTGAAGGAGGGCGCCGAGCGGTTCTCCTTCACGGCATCGCGGCACCAGAGGAACCCCTCCCGGCACAGCTCGTAGGCATTGCCGTGGAAGGCATCGTGGTAGAAGGCGCTTATGACGAAGTCGGTCTGGATATCCTCGAAGGGCAGCACGGCCAGGTAGTCTTCGAACATAGCCGCGTTCAGGCTTGAGACGAAGGCGACGTAGCCCTCGGTCTGGATCTTCAGGTACAGCAGGTCCAGATCGCGGTAAT
The DNA here is from genome assembly GCA_947564425.1 of uncultured Eggerthellaceae bacterium. Taxonomy (GTDB): domain Bacteria; phylum Actinomycetota; class Coriobacteriia; order Coriobacteriales; family Eggerthellaceae; genus UBA9715. Next base: position 27,780 of record CANOBU010000007.1, on the reverse strand, counting down.
AGGTCTGGGCGGCGGCGAAGGTCTGGTCGTCCACCAGCTTCTGCACCAAAGGCCCCAGGCCGGTGAGGACATAGCTTTCCGGAATCAGCAGCTTCTGCTCCTGCAGGTCGTTGAACGCCACCGCTGTGCCCCGGACCGCCAACGGATGGCTGCGGGAGCACAGGGCGAAGAAGCAGTCGCGATACACCTGGGTCGAACGGTAGTTGCGCGAGATGGAGGGGTCCACGTTGATGCCCAGGGCGATGTCGACCGCATGCTCGTCCAGGGCGCGCTGCAGCTCGTTGTACTCCATGCACGAAAGCGACAGGTGGATCTCCGGATGCTCGCGGGCCATGCGGTTGACGAAGCGCACCAGGAAGGGCCGGGCGCCGTTGCGCAGGTAGCCTATGCGCACCAGCTTGTCCCCTTCGCCCTGGAGGTTCTTCACGCGGTCGCGGGCCGCATCCCAATCGCGCAGCAGGGCGACGGCATCGCGATGGAACACCTCCCCCGCCTCGGTCAGCTGCACGCCGCGGGCATCGCGCTGCAGCAGCCGCGTACCCAGGGCCTCTTCCAAAGCCGCCATATGGCGGCTGATGACCGAACGGCTCACATAGAAGTGGTCGGCCGTCTTGCGGAAGTTGAGGGAATCGGCCAGGTACACGAACTCCTGCAGGTGCTCTATGTTCATGCAGGCACCTCTCCTGTGCGGATCGTCTCCAGCAGCTGCGCCTCGTCGAGCACCGGCACCCCCAGGGCCACGGCCTTGTCGTATTTGGAGCCCGCAGCCTCGCCCGCCACCACGAAACTCGTCTTCTTCGATACGCTGCCGGACACCTTCGCGCCCCGCGCCTTCAGCGCCTCGGCCGCCTCGTCCCGGGTCATGCCCGACTGCGCCAACGTGCCCGTGAGCACGAAGGTGAGGCCGGCGAGGGTCTGGGGCAGCAGCTCCTCCACGTCCTCGATATCCACGGCCATGGTGACGCCGAACTTCCTCAAGCGGCGTATGACCTCGATGTTCTGGGGCGTGCGGAAGAACTCGTACAGGCCGTGGGCGATTTTGGGGCCCACGCCCTCCACCTGGGCGAGCTCCTCTTCGCCCGCCGCCTCGAGCTGCTCCATCGTGGGGTAGGCTGCGGCGATGGCCTCGGCCATGGTCTTGCCCACATGGCGGATGCCCAGGCCGAACAGCACGCGGCCGAAGGACGCGTGGCGGCTCTGGTCTATCTGGGCCGCCAGCTTCTTCGCCACCGTGGCGCCCAGGCGTATGGGGTCGCCATCCTTGTTCACGCGGCCCATATCCAGCAAAGCGAGCTCCTGCTCGTCGAGCGAGTAGTAATCCGCCACATCGCACAGGCGCCCGGCGGCTATGAGGCTGCGGACCACCTCTTCGCCCATGCCGTCGATATCCAGCGCGCCGCGGGAGGCCCAGTGAACCAGGCGCTCCTGGGCCTGGGCGGGGCAATCGATGGAGATGCAGCGGAATGCCACCTCGCCCTCCTCGCGCACCACGGGGCTGCCGCAGCTGGGGCATTCGCGCGGCATATGCCACACCGCAGCGCCCTCGGGCCGCAGCGGCAGCACGGGGCCCAGCACCTCGGGGATCACATCGCCGGCCTTGCGTACGATGACCGTATCGCCTATGCGCACATCCTTGCGGTGCACCTCGTCTTCATTGTGCAGGGTGGCCCGCGACACGGTGGATCCCGCCACCGACACCGGCTCGAGCTCGGCGACGGGCGTCAGCACGCCGGTACGCCCCACCTGCACGGTGATATCCAAAAGCTCCGTCGTCTTCTCTTCGGGCGGGAACTTGTAGGCCATGGCCCAGCGGGGGGCCCGGGAGGTATAACCCAGGCGCCGCTGCAGGGCGAAGGAGTTCACCTTCACCACCACGCCGTCTATCTCGTAGGGCAGGCTGTCGCGGCGCTGCAGGGCCTTCTCGCAGAAGGCCCGCACCTCGCCGCGGCTGCCGCACAGCTGCACATCGGGGTTCACATGGAAGCCGCACTGCCCCAGCCAGCGCAGGAAGTCGTACTGGTTATCGGCCTGCACGGCCCCCTCGTCGGCGATGGCGTAGATATAGGTGGACAGCTCGCGATGGGCGGTGATCGAGGCATCCTTCTGGCGCAGCGAGCCGGCGGCCGCGTTGCGCGGGTTGGCGAAGGGCTGCTTGCCGGCACCCTGGGCCGCCTGGTTCAGGCGCTCGAAGCTGGCCTTGGCCATGTACACCTCGCCGCGCACCTCGAAGGAGCCGGTGCGGGCCAGGCCCTCCCGGCCCTCGGGGCGCAGGCGCAGGGGCACATCCCGTATGGTGCGGATATTCACCGTGACATCCTCGCCGGTGGTGCCGTCGCCCCGGGTGGCCGCCTGGGCCAGGGCTCCGTCGGCATAGGTGAGGGCGATGCCGCTGCCGTCGATCTTCAGCTCGCAGACCATCTCGGGGAATTCCCCCAGGGCCTCCTGAGTGCGGTCCATCCAGGCATCCAGCTCCTCCAGGTTCATGGCATCGTCGAGCGAATACATGCGGGCCTCGTGAACCACCGGGGCGAACTGGTCGCCCACGGCCCCACCCACCCGCTGGGTCGGGGAGTTCGCATCGTAGAACCGAGGCCACGCAGCTTCGAGCTCGCGCAGCTCGTGGACGAGGGAATCGAAGGCGCCATCGGATATCTCGGGGGCATCCTTCACGTAATAGAGGTAGGTATGGCGGTTTATCTCATCGCGCAGCGCCTCGATGCGCTGGCGGGCGTTCTCTTCCTCGTCGAAAAGGCTCGGGGTATCGCTCATGGGAACTCCTTACGGGATGCAGGCAGGTCACATCTCTTTGATGATAGCAGGAATCCAGCGGACGATATCCATGGCCGTGACGGAGCGGGCACCGATCTGGTCGGCCGCCAGCACGCCGGCCCGGCCGTGGATCCACGCGCCCCCGTAGGCGGCCTGCAGGGGGTCCATGCCCTGGGCCAGCAGCGAGCCCACCATGCCTGCCAGCACATCGCCGCTGCCCGCCTTGGCCAGGGCGGGGCTGCCTGCATCCATGACCAGCGGGACGGAACCCTGGGAGACATAGGTAACGGGCCCCTTCAGGACCACGATGCAGCGGCACGCCTGGGCCAGGGCCGCCGCCAGATGCTCGGGCGCCGCCGGGGCCAAGCCCAACCCGCGGGCCATCCGGTCCGCCTCGCCCCCGTGGGGGGTGAGCACCGTGGGCAGGCCGCGGTCGGCGCGGCGCATCAGGGCGCGCAGCTCCTTCTTGCCCGGCAGGAACCCCAAGGCGGTGCCATCCACCAAAAGCGGGCAGGCCGCCTTCCTCAGCACCTGCAAGGTAAGGTCGCGCTCGGCGGAGCTGCCCTTGAAGCCCGAACCCAGGCACACAGCCGCCGGATGCCCCTCGCGGGCCCGCGGCAGCTGCGAGGCATCCCAGCGCGTCCTATCGCACACCACCAGCGAAGGCGAGGCGGCCAGCACCAGGGGCATGGCCGCCGGGGCCGTGACCACCTCGGTATAGCCCGAGCCCATGCGCTCGCTGGCGCAGGCGGCCAGCACCGCCGAGCCCGGGTAGCGTTTGCTGCCCGCCAGGACCGCCAGCTTGCCGCGGGTGTACTTGTTGGCATCCGGCTGCAGGGGCGGCAGGACGAACTCACAGCTCATCGAGCATCTTCCTCGTCTCCTTGAACTTGCGCGCCAGCTCCTCCATGGGGTCCTTGCGCTTCTCGGTGGCCAGCACGGCGGCCTCGGTGATGGCCATGGCGCAGGCCACGGCATCGCTATGGGTATAGGAAAGCGAGATGGATATCTCGCGCACGCCCTGCTCCAGGGCCACCTGGTGCGCGCGCCCGGACAGGATGGCGAAGGGACGGCCGCCCTTCCCGCGCCCCACCTCGATATCGCGCACCCAGATGCCGTCGGCGAAGCCGGTGCCCAGGGCCTTCACCACGGCCTCCTTGGCCGCGAAGCGCAGGGCGTAGTGGGTCGCGGGCTTCGACGTGCCCTCGCAGTAGCGGCGCTCGTCCTCGCTGAACACCTGCTCGGCGAAGCGGGGGCGCCGTGCCAGCAGCGAGGCCATGCGCTCCACCTCCACGATATCGATTCCCAAGCCCACGGAGGACTCGTCGTATTCCCGCGCCTCGGGCGGTTCCGGGGGCCATGCATCCGCAGCCGGGCCCTCCCCTTCGGGCTGCAAGGCCTCGCCGGGTGCAGGCTCCCCCTGCGTCATGGGCAGGATATCGGCGCCGAACAGGTAGGTGCGCGCCTCGGCGATGGACAGCTTTCCGTCGTCAGCCATGGCTCCCCTATTCCACCGTGACGGATTTCGCCAGGTTGCGCGGTTGGTCCACATCGCATCCGCGCTTCACGGCGATGGCCCGTGCCAGAAGCTGCAGCGGCACGCTGGCGGTGATGGCCGAGAAGCGGTCGTTCACCTTGGGGATGTATATCACGTGGTCGGCATGGTCGCGGATGGATTCGTCGCCCTCGGTGGCCACCGCCACGATGACCGCCCCGCGGGCCCTGCTCTCCTGCAGGTTCGATATCACCTTATCGTAGACGGGGCTCTCGGTGGCCACGGCTATGACGGGGAAGCCCTCGTCTATCAACGCGATGGGGCCGTGCTTCATCTCGCCGGCCGGATAGGCCTCGGCGTGCAGGTAGCTTATCTCCTTCAGCTTCAGGGCGCCCTCCCGGGCCACGGCGGCCCCCATGCCCCGGCCGATGAACAGGGCGCTATGGGCATCCACGCAGGCCTCAGCCGCCGCCTCCACCGCGGAGGCATCCTGCAGGATGCGCTCCACCTGCTCGGCCGTGTCGGCCAGCTCGCGGAACAGCAGGCGCACCTGGTTCATGCGCAGCTTGCCCTTGGCCTGGGCCAGCAGCAGCGCCAGGAGCGTGAGGCTGACCACCTGGCCCAAAAACGACTTCGTCGAGGCCACGGCTATCTCCTTGTTGGCCTTGGTGTATATGACGCCGTCGGATTCGCGGGCCACGGGGCTGCCCAGCACGTTGGTGATGCCGAACACCCGGGCCCCCTTTATGCGGGCATCGCGTATGGCCGCCAGCGTGTCGGCGGTCTCGCCCGATTGCGATACGGCCACCACCAGGGTGGTGGGCGTGATGATGGGGTTGCGGTAGCGGAACTCGCTGGCCACCTCGACCTCGGTGGGAATGCGGGCCCAGCCCTCGATGAGCTCCTTGGCTATGAGGCCCGCATGGTAGCTGGTGCCGCAGGCTATGACGTACACGCGGTCCACCAGGTTCAGCTCCTCGGGGCTCATGTCCAGCTCGTCTATCTCCAGGGCGCCCCCCACCAGGCGGCCGGCCAGGGTATCGCGGATGACCCGGGGCTGCTCGTGGATCTCCTTCAGCATGAAATCGGGATAGCCGCCCTTCTCGGCCACGTCCATATCCCAGGTGATATGCGTGACCTCGGGCTGCAGGGGATGTCCGGCGGCGTCGAAGTACCCGATGCCCTCGGGCCGCAGCCGCGCGAACTGCCCGTCGGCCAGGACCACGACATCGCGGGTGGCCTCGATCAGCGCGATGGCATCGGATGCCACATAGGAGCCGCCGGCGCCGTGGCCCACGATAATCGGGGAGTCCTTGCGGGTGGCCACGATGGTGCCCGGCTCGCTGTCGCAGATGACCGCCAGGCCGTAGGAGCCCGTAAGGCGCTCGGCGGCGCGGCGCACGGCCTGCAGCAGGTCGCCGTCGTAGGCATCCTCCACCAAGTGCGCGATCACCTCGGTGTCGGTCTCGCTATGGAAGCGGTGGCCGGCCGCCTCCAGCGATTCCCGCAGCTCGGCGAAGTTCTCGATGATGCCGTTGTGCACCACGGCTATATGCGAGCCGCAGGCCGTATGGGGGTGCGCATTGGACTCGCTGGGACGGCCGTGGGTGGCCCAGCGCGTATGCCCGATGCCGCAGGTGCCCGTCAGGTCGAAATGCCCGACGGTGTGGGCCAGCTCCCCCACCTTGCCCTTGCGGCGCACCACCTGCAGGGCGCCGTCCTGCTGCACGGCTATGCCCGCCGAATCGTAACCGCGGTACTCCAGCTTCTCCAAACCGGCCACCAGCAAAGGGGCCGCAGGCTCGCTTCCCGTGTATCCCACTATTCCGCACATATTCGCCTACTCCGTCCGTCCATGCGCCGGCCCCCAGGGCGGCGACGGGTATGGTATCCGACCATTTTACGATGGGCGGCGCCGGACGGACAACCGAACCACTTAACAAACAGGTTCCTTCGGCAGGGGGCCTTTTGGCTATAATGCAGGTACAGATCACGGGACGTGGCGCAGTTTGGTAGCGCGCCTGCTTTGGGAGCAGGATGTCGCAGGTTCGAATCCTGTCGTCCCGACCAGCCGAGCGGAAGGCCAGGCACGGGATGTCTGGCCTTTATTCGTCATCGGGAAGATAGGAAACCATGGGACTCACGAAGAAGCAGAAGCTCATGATAGCCGTCATCGTCGTCGGCACGTTCGTCACGGTGCTCAACCAGACGCTCATCACGCCGGCCCTGCCCTCCATCATGGCCGAGATGGGCATCGACGAGAGCACCGGGCAGTGGCTCACCACCGGCTTCACCTTGGTGAACGCCATCATGATTCCCATCACCGCCTATCTGCAGGATCGCTTCTCGACCAAGCGGCTGTTCCTGTTCTCCATGGTATTGTTCGCCGCGGGCACGCTGCTGTGCGCATGGGGGCCCAGCTTCCCCTTGCTGTTGGCCGGGCGCCTGGTCCAGGCATCCGGGGCCGGCATCCTCATGCCCCTGGGCATGACGGTGCTGCTGGTCACCTTCCCCCTGGAGCAGCGGGGATCGGCCATGGGGCTGTTCGGCCTGGTCATAGCCTTCGCGCCGGCCATCGGGCCCACCACCGCCGGCATCATCATCGATGCGGCGGACTGGCACATCATGTTCTACGGCATCGCCGCCCTGGCGCTCGCCGTCATCGTGCTGGCCGCCGTGCTCATGGAGAAGGGGACGCCGCGCTCGAAGGGCGATTCCGCGCTCGACCTCCTGTCGGTGGCGCTGTCGACCTTGGGCTTCGGCTGCCTGCTGTACAGCTTCTCGGCCTTCGGCTCCGAGGGATTCACGCCCATCACCATCGTGACGGGCGGCATCGGCACGGCAGGGGTCATCTGGTTCTTCATCCGCCAGACGAAGCTTCCCGTCCCCCTGCTGCGGGTGCGCGTGCTGCAGAACCGCAACTTCCTCATAGCCACCATCATCGGCATGCTGGTGCAGGGATCCCTGCTGGCCGGCGGCATACTGCTGCCCATCTACATCCAAACGCTCATGGGCCATTCCGCCACCGTATCGGGCCTGGTCATGCTGCCGGGGGCGCTCATCATGGGGGTGATGAACCCGGTGGCGGGCCGGCTGTTCGACAAGCACGGCCCGCGGAAGCTGGCGGTGGCCGGCATGGGGTTGCTGCTGCTGAGCACCATCGGCTTCGGGCTGCTCAACCTGGAATCGAACCTCTTCTACGTGGCGGCGCTCTTCTGCATCCGCATGTTCGCCATGGCCCTGGTGAACATGCCCATAACCACCTGGGGCATGAACGCCCTGGATACCCGTTACATGAACCACGGCACCTCGGTGAACAACACGCTGCGCCAGGTAGCGGGCTCGCTGGGCACGGCCATCGTGATATCGGTGTCGGCCATGACCCAGGCGGCCGCAACCCCGGCCGCAGGAGCCGCCCAGGCCCAGATGTACGGCATCGACCTGGCTTTCATGGCCTGCGCCGTCTTCGTGCTGGCCGGCTTCGTGCTCACCGTGGCCTTCGTGAAGAGCAAACCCGGCGAGACCGATGCCGTGGGCACCGAGGGCGCCCCCGCCGGCACCGCCAACAAGACGGTGCTGGAATCCATCATGAAGCGCGACGTGTTCACCCTGCCCCAGACGGCCACGGTGCAGGACGCCATGCAGCTGTTCATCGACAAGAACATAAGCGCCTGCCCCATCGTGGACGCCAAGGGCGAGCCCTGCGGATTCATCTCGGACGGCGATATCCTGAAGCACCTGGCCCGGCAGAGCGAGACCTATACCGACCCCATCGCGCTGATTGCCGCAACAGCCCAGGACGAAACGCCCTACAACGAGAAGCTGGAACGCATCATGGAGCTGCCGGTGACCGCCGTGGGTGCCCGCGAATCCATCGGCGTGAACATCCATGCGGATATAGGCGAGGTATGCCGCGTGCTGGCCCACAACCACCTGAAGAAGGTGCCGGTGCTCGAGGGCGGCCGCGTCGTGGGCGTGATCAACCGCAGCGACATCACCCACTATTCCATACAGGCCTATCTGGCGGGGCGCTCCGACAAGCCCGCATTCAGCCCGCCGCTCAACTGATCGCGCCCCCAGCCGCACCGCTGCCGGACGGACGGCCGATGGATGCCCGGGATACCGGGCAGCTAGAACCCCAGGAACGGCGAAGGCTCCACCCGATAGAGCACCGTCAGGCGGTGCAGCGCGCGGGTGATGGCCACGTACAGCAGGTTGCGGTCGGCCTCGGTGCGGTAGAGCGAGGAATCGGCATCCAGAAGCACCACCTCGTCGAACTCGAGCCCCTTGGCCAAACGCACCGAGGTCGCCACGATACCGCCGGGGAACTCATCGGTCTCGTCGGTGATGACCGCAACGGGGCCGTCCATGGCCAGGAGCTCGCCATAGCGCTCGGCCAGCATGTCCGTCTTGCATATGATTCCCAAACTCCGGTGCCCCGAACGGCGGAAAACGTCGATGGCCTCCGCAACCGCCTGCAAGGTGCCGCGGGTGTCGCCGCACCGGCGGAAGAGCGGCTCGTCGCCGTGGCGCTCGACGACCTCCAGGCCCTCCACGGGCTTCACCTTCTGCGCCAGGCGGCTTATCTCGAAGCTGGAACGGTAGCTGCGCATAAGGGCGAAGAAGCGGCTGGCGGGATAGAAGCGCCGCACCGCCCGGGCATCGACGGATTCCCGGCCATCCACCAGCTGGTTCACATCGCCCAGGATGGTCTTATCGCCGGGGAACAGCCGGGCGATGGCCGCGTGCTGCACGTAGGCGAGGTCCTGCATCTCATCGATGACCAGATGCCGCACATCCGCCACCTGGGGCAGGTCGTCGCGCCCGTCGAAAGCCAGGCGGCAGAGCACCAACGGATAGGCATCCTCCCATTCCACCGTCCCTTTGGCCGGCAGGTGCAGCAAGGCGGCCCGGCCTGTCTGCTTCAGAAAGCGCTTGTACAGGGCCAGGGGGTTCTTGGATACCAGCCGGCGGCGCAGCTGGTGCTCCACCTGGCGTCGCGTGGGCAGCTCCACCCCGCCGAAGCCCCGCAGGGCGCCCTGGGCTTCGCGCAGGATGTCCTCGGCCATAAGCTCCAGGCGCTCGTTCACGGGAACGGGCGCATAGCTGCGGAAACGATCATCCAGCCAGCCGGCCTCGGCGGTGAAGGCGCCCACGGGCAGGTCGGTGCCGGCGAACAGCCCGCGGGCCCCTTCGGCTGCCAGGGAGCCATCCAGAAACGCCAGCAGGTCCGTTGCGAACCCCTCGGTCTCCTTGGCCCGGGCCCGCGCGCGACGGTCCTGCCCCTCGGCGCCGTCGAACCGGGGCGGCGGCTCCACGGCGGCAAGGGGTTCCAGCAGGGTCCGGGCCAGGCCTTCCATGCTCCATTGGAGCACCGGCTCCTCGCCCAATTCCGGCAGCACCGTGCCGATGTAGTCGGAGAACACGCGGCTGGGCGATATGATGGCCACGTTGCGGGAGGCCAGGGTATCCTTCTGACGGTACAGCAGATAGGCGATATGGTGCAGGGCGATGGAGGTCTTGCCGGAACCGGCCACCCCCTGGATGATCAGCGTCCCGCCTTCCTCATCGCGGATGATGGCGTTCTGCTCGCGCTGGATCGAGGCCACGATGGTGCGCATATGGGGCTCGGTGGCGCGGGAGAGCTCCCGGGCCAGCACCTCGTCGCGCGAAGCGGAATCGGAATCGAGCGCATAGACCAGCCTCCCCCCTTCGATGCGGAACTGCCGCTTCAGGGCCAAGGTGCCGCTGCGCCGGCCCGATGGCGTATCGAAGGAAGCCGGGCCGGGGTCGAAATCGTAGAACAGGCCCGCTATGGGCGAGCGCCAATCCGACACCACGGGCTTCCCATCCCACGTGAAGGCGAAGCGCCCGATATAGGAGGGCATCGGCTCGGCCGTGCCGTCATCGGCGAAATCGACCCGTGCGAAATAGGGCGATTCCAGCACCTTGGCGATGCGCTCGGCCGACTGGCCTGCCAGCTCGGCCTGGCGCCCCATGCGGATGAGCTCGAGCTTGTTCAGCTTCATCTCGTGGCCGTCCATCTCGCCGCGCACCTCCACCAGATGCCGCGCCACCTCGTCGTATGAGGCGTCGGTGCTGGCAGCCAGGGCGCAGGCCACATCGCGGGCCAGTTGCGCTTGGGTCAGCACTTCCGCCAGATGCTCCCGCTCTTCGGCCTCGCAGGGCGCTTCCGCATCGCCAGGGACTGCGACATTGCCCGGGGCTGCCGCTTGCGCCGATTCCCCGGCCTCGCGAACTGCCCGCTGCGTGCTCTTCTCCATGGGCTTCTCCCCTTCCTGCGGCGGTCCGCAGCCGCGGCCATGCAGCGGCCGGCCATGCGGGCCCTCGCATCCATTGTTCCGGGAAAGTCGCGAACCGGAGGCGAGACGGGGGCCGAAGCACCCCGGCTGCGGGAGACGCGCCCGGCATGCGGGCGGCCGATTCGTTCGTCAGCGCCTTCCGCCGAGGCGAAAGGGTTCCCTATGATACCGACCGCCGCTGGAGGGCGCCCCCGCGGCCCGTCCTCTCCACAACTAATTCAGAAGCCCCCGCCCTTCATCCCTTCGGGATTGCAGCTGCAGGTGTCAGGTTGTTGCCACCTTGGCTGCCGCCGGGGAGCCGCGGCGCCCTTGGAGGATAATCGGAGCCAGGGGAAGGAGGCGCCATGGGGAAGAACATCGGCAAGCTGCTGGCGGGCCTGGCGGTCATCGTCGTGCTGGCCGTCATCTTCATGCGCGGCGACCAGCTGCAGCATCTCGTCGACACCATCGAGAAGGGCACTCCCCTCTTCCTGATCCTGGCCGTGGCCTTCCAGATGACGAAGTACCTCTGCCAGGGGCTGTCCTTCGCCTGGTGCTTCCGCGCCGTGGATACCCGCATTCCCTACCTCACCTGCCTCAAGCTGGTCTTCCAGACCTATTTCCTGGATACGGTGATTCCCTCCTTGAACATATCGGGTACGACCATCGTGGTAGAAGAGGCCTCGCGCCACGGCATCGAGCCGGGCCGCTCCATCGGGGCCGCCCTGCTGCGCCAGGTGACCATAAGCGCTTCCTTCGTGGTCGTCATGATCGTCGGCTTCGCCTTCCTCGCCTTCATCGGGCGGCTGGAAGCAGGTTGGATCGTGCTGGGCTGCTGCGCCATCCTGGTGGTGGGGGCCCTGGTGGGGGCCATGGTCTTGGCGGCCCTGAAGCCGCAGTGGCTGCTGAAGGCGGCGGCCCCGTTCCTGAGGCTGGCCGACCGGGTGCTGGCCCGCTTCAAGAAGCAGCCCGTCGATACCACCGTGCGCACGCTGGTGGACACCTATTCGTCCTCGGCCAAGCTCATGGTAAGGAACCGGGGCGATATCGGCCGCGAGTTCGGCTTCTCGCTTCTGGCCAACGCCTTGGAGGTTGGCTGCTTCGCCTGCGCGGGCATGGCTTTCGGCATGTTCGATTTCCGGGCGGTGATCTGCGTCTACGTGGTGGCAACGCTGTCGGGTATGATATCCATCGTGCCCCAGGGCGTGGGCATCGTGGAGGGGACCTCGCTGGTGGCCTTCGCGCTGTTCGGCGTACAGCAGGCCACGGCCATGGCCATCATCATGGTGTACCGCGCCATCATATTCTGGCTGCCCTTCCTCATCGGGGCGCTGCTGATGCAGAAAACGGAGTTCAAGGCCGCAGGCGGCCTGTCGTCGCAGAAGGGGCTGGCCCAATCGCTGCAGGATCTCATGGGCGGTGGGGCGGCTGCGGCGAAGGCGGCGCAACCGACGACAACGCCTGCGAAAGCGGCGCCTCCGGCGCGGCGCGGGAACGGAACCCAGGCAGGAGAGGGCCATGGACCGGCTGTATAGGCTGCTGGACAGCCGCCTGCTGCGCCGGGCCCGGGCCGTCACCGCAACCCAGGCAATGCCGCCGGAGCTTTGGGATGCCGAGGCGGGAGAAGCCGATGCCTGCAACCTCTTCGTGTTCTTCAACCTGGAATCGGCCTTCGCCATGGGGCATTCCATCCTGGGACTGGCCCGAAAAGGCGGTCCCGTCGAGACGTTCTCGTTCTACCGACGGGCCCGCAAGGTGATAGCGCCGGCCAAGGTGGCCACCATACGCGAGGAAATCACCTTCGACCAGATCATCGAACGGGGCGGCTGGATACTCCACGGCCGCGAAGACGACATATGGTACGAGCACATGACCTGCTGCCTGGCCTTGGAATGCCCGCAACGGGCCTACGAAAGGGCCCTGGCCTTTTTCCGGGCCGTGGCGGAGCATCCGGGCACCTACGGGCTCATCACCCGCAACTGCATCCATATATGCCGCCAGGCCCTGGCGGCCGGCGGCGTGCATGTGCTGGACGGCCGCGGGCGCCCCTTCCGCACCATCCTGCCGCGCCATGTGTATCTGAAGGCCGCCGGAGCCGAGGGAGCCCGCGCCTACCGGGCCTGGCGCTACTGGTTCCCCTTGGCGGAGCCGCCCCGAAACCCCCAAGGCTACCGGGTGCGACCCGTGAAGATGCCGGCCCTGATGGGCCCCCTGGACGAATGAGGCCAAACGCGAAGCAGCAGGGCGGCTGACGGGCGGCCGGCGAATGTTCCCGCCGCATCCTGCCCGGCGGCTAATGCTGGTGCTGCTGCTTCAGGGCGCTGCGGCTGCGCCACTCGATGAGCAGGTCGCCCGCGCCATTCACCACCATGAGGGCCCCCAGCACATAGATGAACATGAGGGTGGTCTCGAAGGGGTTCGCTATGATGACGATGCCCCCGATGGCCACCACGGCGCCGATGACCAGCGCCGCGATCCACGTGCTGCCCCCGAATTGCCGCAGCTCCACGGCGCGCACGGCGCTCACCACGCCGCACAGCGCCAGCACGATGCCCAGCAGCAGCGAGAACAAACTGGCGATGGCCTCGGGGAACAGGAACACCACCAAAGCCAGGATAACCATGAACACGCCGCTGGTGAGCACGGCGGGCGCATGGTAGGACCGGCTGGACGGCCGGGCATAGCCCACCAGCGATGCGATGCCGGATACGGCGAATATGGCCCCGAACAGATACACGATGGTGGTGACGGTCACCCCCGGCCACAGCAGGATGAACAGGCCCAGCACGATGAACACGATAGCCTGTATCAGCATATTCGACCGCACTGCCTCAAGGAATGCATTCATGACATCACCCTCTTCCCCTTAGCGGAAGACCGCCCCGCTCTTGGGCTCTGCGCCGAGGCCGGCCCCGGGCCGCCCGTGCAGCGGGAGTCCCCGCGGCGCCCGGCGGCCCCTCTTCTTCCCCTCCCATGCTAAACGGTTCCGATCCGCAGGAAACCGCGGGGAATCCATCTGAAATGATTTCGTTTCCCTGCCGTACCGCACGGAAGCGCCCGGGGTTTGGTAGAGTGGCCTTGGAAGAGAATACGACGCAAGGCGGTTCCATGTACCGGATGTCAGACGAAGAGTTCCAGGCGGCCATCGAGGAGGCCCTCGATGCCATGCCGGCGCAGTTCATGGACGCCCTCAGCAACATCGCGGTGGTGATGGAGGAGGAGCCGAGCGCCTACCACCTGGGCTACGACGAGGACGAGGACTACGACCCGACCGAGGCCGACGACCTGCTGGGGCTGTTCGACGGCTTCTCGCTGGTCGAGCGCGCCAACGGCTACGGGGATGACATCCCCGACGTGATCACGGTGTTCAAGGGGCCCCACGAGCGCTGCTTCGATTCCCGCCAGGAGATAGTGGACGAGATAGGCAAGACCATCATCCACGAGCTGGGCCACTACTTCGGCCTGGAGGACGACCGCCTGTACGACATGGGCTACTGAGGCGCCTGCAGCCTGCGCATATCCAGGCGAAGCACCTGCTCCACCACCTTCATGAGGTCGTCGTCGCTTATAGAGGGCTTTACCTTCACCAACCCCACCAGCCCGAAGATAGCCACACAGAACATCTCGTATACCAGCTCTATCTCTATCTGATGGTAGGCAGCGTACTCGGTGACGATATGGTCGTTGAAGCAGTCCACCGTCTCCCGGGTCGCCCGCACGTCGAAGGCATCGCGCACCCCCAGCTCCTCCAGCACGCCGATCATGGGGCGCGGGCGCCCCTCGGCATCGTAGAGCGCGTAGCGGAAGGTGCGGATGCACTCCTTCAGCGAACCGGCGGTGTCGCCGAAAACGCGCTTCTCGTTCCAGGCGATGACGCTTTCCACCAGGTCCTCGACGTAATCGTCGAGGACCGCCTCGATCACGCCGTTCTTGTTGCCGAAGTGGTAGTAGATGAGCTCCCGGGCCACATTGGCCTCGCAGGCGATGGCCGTCACCGTGGTGGCCTGCACCCCGTCGCGCTCGAAGAGTTTGCGGGCCGCCGCCGCGATGGACCCGCAGGTGCCCGTCAGCCGTCGGCTCTCGGCAAGGCTCGGCCGCCGCGGGCGCACATGGGAGGCCGCCTCGCGCGGCGTGCGCTCCCCATAGCGGGCGATGGCTTCCATGGCTCCTCCTCGCATGCGCCGGGCGGCCGGGCGCTCCGGAGCGGGCCGAACCGCTCCGTTACCTTTCACAAACAGGCTCCTCTTGTGCAATCTTATTATAGCCGCCCCTGCTAGACTCCAACTAACCCCCTGTTCAGAAGGGGGTTAAAGGGGAGAAGGAGGTATGCAATGACTGTTCCTGTTTGGGTTACCCCCGTATCGATGGTGGTCTACACCGTGCTGCTGATGCTGTTCACGGAATTCATGCGTCGCCATTACCGCACGTCCATGTGGTTCTGGGTGGTATCGCTTGTCACCATACCCTTCTGGATCATGAACATCCCGGCCGACGACTGGTTCCGCTGGGCCAAGAACCTCTCGGTGATCCTGCCCCTCATCTACGCCGGCATCGGGCGCATCGCCGCCGTGGAGCAGAAGGACACGCCCTTCTGGCGGCTCATGCGCCAGCGCTGGGTGCGCTGGGTGCTGTACGGCATCGTGTTCTGCAACATCGCCGAGGCCACCCTGCGCGATGTCGAGATGGGCAACTACATGAACGGCCTGGCCGGCTTCATCCTGTGCGTCACCATGCCCTTCGGCGACAAGTACTGGAAATACGACACGGCCCACTACGGCGAGATCATCGCCTACACGGTGCCCATGTGGAACTTCCTGTACACCACCTGGAACGCCTGCTTCGTCTACGCCGAGGGCCATGCCTTCTTCGCCAGCACCTGCTGCATCCTGGCAGCGGCCGAGCTGTACCCCATCATAAAGCGCCAGCCCGAGCTGTATATCACCGGGCGTATCTACACCCTGGGCATCCACCTGCTGCTGCGCAGCTGCTTCCCGCTGCTGTTCCCCACCATCATGAACAGCGCCGCCTGGTTCAACCCCGACGTCATGTACTGGTGGGGCATGTTCAACGGCATCATCGGCATCCCGTTCGTGTTCTGGTACTGCTACCAGCTGAGCAGCGGCAAGGCCGACATAACCTTCCGCCGCCGCAAGGCCCGTGAGGAATACATCATCGGCCGCGAGGAGGGGCTCATCGACGCCTACGGCGACCCGGTGAGCACTGCGGCCGCCGTGGCGGTGGACGTGCAGGCGGGCGGCAAGCCCGAAGTCTCCTAAGGGAAGGGTGCGACCATGGGAATCCTCTATCAGGCGGCCGATCCGATCTATTGGGCCATCTGGCTGTTCGTGCTGTTCGCGCTCATGGCCTTCAACGAGCTGGGGCGCGTGAAGCCCTGGGCCGGCCTGGCGCTGTTCGCCGTCGCGCCCATCGCGCTGACCATCTTCGTGTGGCCCGAGACGGCCGCCCCCGGCAACGAGTACGGCACCGGAACCTGGTTCAACTGGGTGAAGACCTACTCGGCCCTGGCCGGCTGCCTGGGATTCATGGCCCTGCGCTTCGTGAAATGGCAGGGCAAGGACGGCCGGACCCATTACCTCTACGAGAAGAAGTGGGCGCTGTGCTTCCCGCCGCTCATCCTGGCCATCAACATCGCCGAGGCCGTGATCCGCGACTTCCAGGTGTTCGGCTTCGGCCTGTGGCAGGGCGGCGTGGTGGAGAACCTCTGGACCATCTCGGGGCCCTGGAACATCATGAACGGCATCGCGGGCATATTGAACATCGTCACCATATGCGGGTGGTTCGGCATCTTCATCTCGAAGGACTCCGCGAAGGACATGATATGGCCCGACATGATATGGCCCTGGATCATCGCCTACGACCTGTGGAACTTCGCCTATACCTACAACTGCATATCGGACCACTCCGCCTACTGCGGCCTGGCGCTGCTGCTGGCCTGCACCATCCCCACCTTCTTCATCAAGAAGGGCGCGTGGCTGCAGCATCGGGCCCAGACGCTGGCCCTGTGGATCATGTTCGTGATGACGGTGCCGCAGTTCGCCGATGTGCTGGCCCCCATCCCCACCACCCATAACCCCACGGCGTTCTTCGTGGTCAGCCTGATCGCCCTGGCCTCCAACGTCGCGCTTGCCGCCTACCAGTTCCACCGCGTGCGCAAGCTGAAGCTGAACCCGCTGAAGGACCAGATCTACGAGGGCACCAAACCCTACGAGCGCGTAGTGGAGGAGAACCGCTAGGGGCGCGGGTTTTGAAATCAGGGGCTTGCACTCGCCCGGGCAGCCCCTGTATCGTTGCCGCGGCCCGCTCATGAAGCGGGCCGCATTCGCTGCCATGCCGAAAGCGGAGCATCCCGGGCTCCGAGCTCCGGGCTCTCGATTCTGCGGAAAGAAGCGCGAATCCCGATCCACCGAGCAACAGGTTGTTGCTTGCCGCCTTCCCCTTTCAAGGGATAATGGGCTGGGCAATCGGGCAAGAGGAAGGAAACCCCCATGGCAATGAAGGATGTCATAACCGCGATCCGCACCGAGAAGGGCCTCACCCAGGAGCAGATGGCACGGAAGCTGTACGTGACGCGCCAGGCGGTATCGCGTTGGGAAACAGGCGAGACCTCGCCGGGAATCGATATGGTCAAGCTTATCTGCACCGCCTTCCAGGTGCCGCTGGAGCGCTTCTTCGACATGCCGATGGAATACTACTGCCAGTGCTGCTCGATGCCCATTCCGGAGCCGGAGCTGCACGGCACCGAGGCCGACGGGTCGCCGAGCGAGAACTACTGCAAGTACTGCTACCAGCACGGCGACTTCACGGCGAAGGGCGTCGACATGGACGGGTTCATCGAAGCCACAGCCCAGATGGAGGCGGATGCCATGGGCATATCGCGCGACGAGGCCGTTTCGCTCATGGCCACGCTGCTGCCGCATCTGAAGCGCTGGTCCCAGGGCTAACAGGCAGCGGGAGTCCACGTTCCCGCATTCTGCGGAACCGCAACCTCCCCTTCCCTTGACAGTGTGCATAGGTGTGTATATAGTGTACATAGAGCGTATATACACTTAGGGTCGGCAGGGACGCCTGGCGGCCCAGCGCAGCCGGGATGGCGACGGCGGTCCCGGCAGCTGCACACAGCCGGGGCGGCGACGGCGGTCCCGGCGGGAAGAGGAACGTTGGAGATCATACTATCGAACTCGAGCGCATCCCCCATCTACGAGCAGATCGCCCAGCAGGTGAAGGACGCCATACTGTCCGGCGAGCTTGCCGAGGGCACGCTGCTGCCCAGCATACGGTCGCTCGCGAGCGACCTGCGCATAAGCGTGATAACCACGAAGCGGGCCTATGCCGACCTGGAGGAAGCGGGCTTCGTTTCCACCGTGCAGGGCAAGGGCACCTTCGTGGCCGGCGGCAACCGCGAGCTTCTGCGGGAAGAGCGCCTGCGCTGCGTGGAGCAGCAGCTGGAGGGCGCCGTCCGCGACGCCCGGGGCGCCGGCATAACGGCCGAGGAGCTGCATGCCATGCTGGACCTGCTGATGGAGGACTAGCGCCGGAAGGCTGGATACCATGGAGGACCTTGTACAGATAGAGGGGCTGGCCAAACGCTACGACGGCTTCGCCCTGCAGGACATAGCGCTGACGGTGCCGGCCGGCACCGTGGTGGGGCTGATCGGCTCCAACGGCGCCGGCAAGACCACCACCCTGAAGATACTGCTGGGCATGCTGGAGCCCGACGGAGGCACCGTGCGCCTGCTAGGCCGCGATCCCTTGAGCAGGGATATCGATGCCCTGAAGCAGCAGGTGGGCGTGGTGCTGGACACCTGCTCGTTCCCCGTGACCATGACCGTGGGCGACGCGGGCGCCCTGGGGCGCGTCGCCTATGACCGCTGGGACCAGCGCCGCTTCGCCGACCTGTGCGCCGCCTTCGGGCTGGAGCAGCGCAAGGACACCAAGGCGCTGTCGCGCGGCATGGGCATGAAGCTGTCCCTGGCCTTCGCCCTGGCTCACCACCCGCAGCTGCTGGTGCTGGACGAGGCCACGGCGGGGCTTGACCCCCTGGCGCGCGACGAGGTGCTCGATCTGCTGCGGCAGTACATGGAGGATGGCGGCCGCGGCATCCTGATAAGCACCCATATAACCAGCGACCTCGAGAAGATCGCCGATGAAGTGGCGTGCATCGATGACGGGCGCCTGGTGTTCGACCTGCCGAAGGATGCCATCTGCGACACCGCCGGGGTGGCCCGCTGCCGCACCGCCGACCTGCAGGCCATCGCAACCAGCGGGTTCATGGCGCCGGAGGATATGCTCACCCTGGCCCATCCCTACGGCACCGACCTGCTGGTGCCCGACCGCTTCGCCTTCGCCCGGGCCTTCCCGGCTATCGCGCTGGACCGCGCTTCCATCGAGG
The DNA here is from genome assembly GCA_947564425.1 of uncultured Eggerthellaceae bacterium. Classification (GTDB taxonomy): domain Bacteria; phylum Actinomycetota; class Coriobacteriia; order Coriobacteriales; family Eggerthellaceae; genus UBA9715. Next base: position 8,804 of record CANOBU010000007.1, on the reverse strand, counting down.
ATTACATGGCCCTTATGCTGAAGGGCCGGAAAGGGGGCCTACGATGAAGGCCATGATCGCATCGGATCTGATAACCGCCCGCAAGGCGCTGCTGCAGATGTTCGGCATATGCATATTCGTGAGCATATTCATGATCTGGGGCACCGACAGCATGGCAGCGGGAATCGCCGCCACGGTTGCCATGATGGTCATGTTGGGCATGCTCAACCTGGCCGGGTATGACGAGATGAACGGATGGCAGGCCTTCCGGCTGACGTTGCCCATCAGCCGCAGCCAGGTGGTCTGGGGCCGCTATGCCAGCATAGCCTTGGTGGGCATCGCCTCGGCGATTGCCGCAATCGCCCTGGGGTTCGCCATCCTGCTGGTGGCAGCGGCCCTGCCGGCCGATACCGTGCCGCAGGGCTTCGCTTGGAACGCAGAGAACGCGGAAGCCGTACCGGCGGCGGCATTCCTCTCGCTTTTCGTCCTGCTGGCGGCAGCGGCCCTGTCGCTGCCGCTGATCATGCGCTTCGGCGTGACCAAGGGAACGCGATGGCTCCCCGTGGTCATCGTGATGGTCATGGCCGCGGGCATAGTGCTGTCGAGATACCTGGGGATCGACATCGAGGAGGTCCTGGGCGGTCCGCTCGCAGCCCTGGGCCCCTGGGGGGTGGGCGCCCTCGGCGCCCTGCTGGCCGTGGCGCTGTACGTTGCCAGCGCCGCCCTGTCGGTGCGCCTGTACCGCAAACGCGAACTGTAGAAGCCCGGTGCGAGCGCACCCGACCCGCGCGAATGAGTAAAAGGGACGTTCCAAAACGCTCATCGGCGGAGTATTTTGGAACGTCCCTTTTACTCCGATGAGCGTTTTGGAACGTCCCTTTTACTCACGTCTGCTGCCGCTTGCAACGGCTGGGGAACCTTACGGGCGCCGGGTGCTGCGCTGTGATACCGTAGCAGCAGATACCCGACGGCGGCCGTGCGCGGCCCGGGAAGGGAGCGTCCCATGAGGACCCTGGGAATCCGCGACATAATAGGGCCGGTGATGATCGGGCCATCCAGCTCCCACACCGCAGGGGCCCTGCGCATCGCCCTGATGGCGCGCAACCTGCTGGCGTCCGAGCCGGTGCGGGCCGTGTTCACGCTGTACGGCAGCTTCGCCTGCACCTACCGCGGCCATGGCACCGACCGCGCCCTGGTGGCGGGCATGCTGGGGCTTTCGGCCGATGACGAGCGCATACGCGACTCGCTGCAGCTGGCTGCGGAAGCGGGGCTCGCCTTCGAGTTCATCCCCGACAGCGAAGCCGCCTGCGACCATCCGAACACCGTCGACATCGAGGTGACGGACGCCTCGGGAACCGTCACGCGCGTGCGCGGCGAATCCATCGGCGGCGGCGCAGCGAGGATCACGCGCCTGAACGGCATTGCCGTGGAGCTCACCGGCGAATACCACAGCCTGGTGGTGAAGCACCGGGACCGCCGCGGCGTGCTGGCCTTCATAGCCGCCCGCGTGGCCGAGGCCGGGGTGAACATAGCCACTGCGCGCCTGTTCCGCGAGAAGCGGGGCGACATAGCCTACACCGTGATGGAGACCGACGACGGGCTGCCGGAAGCCCTGATGGCGGCCATAGCCGAAGGACCCGAGGTGATAGCGGCCCGCTGCCTGGCCAGTGACCGCTCGCGGGAGGAGTTCGCACCCCTTACCCCCGATGATGAGCAGGCCGCCGGCCTGGAGCCCACCGGCTTCGGGCTGGCCATGGATGCCGACCAGGCGGCCGCCCTGTTCCAACGCCTGGATTTCCGCAGCGGCGCCCAGCTGCTGGCCTACTGCGAAGAGGAGGGGCTGCCCATCTCCGATGCCATCTGCCGGCGGGAGCGCTGCCTGCTGGTTATGGATGGCCTGGCCGTGGACGACACCCACCGCTACGTGGACGATGTGCTGGCCACCATGGGCGCCTCGGTGCGGGCCGCCCTGGAGGATCCGCGTCCCTCCATGGGAGGCCTCATCGGCGGCGAGGCGGCGAGGCTGCGGGCCTATGGGGACACCCCGGGCAGCCTCTGCGACCCGCTGCTGGCCCGGGCCGTAACCTACAGCATGGCGGTGCTGGAGACCAACGCCGCCATGGGGCGCATCGTAGCCGCCCCCACGGCCGGCTCGGCCGGCGTGCTGCCGGGCGTGCTGTTCGCCCTGAAGAAGGAGCGCGGCCTGACGGACCGGCAGCTGAACCGCGGGGTGGCCAATGCCGCCGCCGTGGGCATGCTGATAGCCCGCATGGCCACCGTTTCGGGGGCCGAAGGAGGCTGCCAGGCCGAAGTGGGAACCGCCAGCGCCATGGCGGCCAGCGCCGCCGTGGAGCTCATGGGCGGCACGCCGGCCCAGTGCCTGGCCGCGGCGGCCAGCGCCCTGGCGGGGCTGCTGGGGCTGGTATGCGACCCCATCGGCGGCCTGGTGGAGGCGCCCTGCCAGAAGCGCAATGCCACGGGCGCCGCCAACGCCCTGGCAGCAGCCCAGATGGCCCTGGCGGGCGTAGACAGCATCGTCCCCTTCGACGAAACCGTGGCGACCCTCGATGCTGTGGGACGCACCCTGCCCTTCGAGCTGCGCGAGAGCGCTCTGGGGGGCCTGGCCGCCACCCCCACGGCCCGGGCCCTCTGCGCCATCTGCCCCGGCTGCGAAGGTTAGGACCGCAGGGGCGCCGGCGTGCCCTCGCAGCCGCAGGGGCCGGCACCTGCGGCGTCCAACCGCCGGTTGCGGAAGTACACGGCCCAGTTGAGGCCCAGGAACAGCAGGTTCAGCAGATACACCGCCAGCACCCAGCTGAGGCTCCCCGCTGCGAGCTTCGCAGCTATGCCGGCGACGTAGCCGGCGGTGATAAGGGCGATGAACTGCCAACTGGAGCCCGCCGCCGTGCGGGCCCGGTAGCATTTGTAGGCGTTGAGGGGCCACGATATCCCGAAGCACAGGAGCATGGCCGCTTCCAGCAATTCCGCCATAGACGATGGCACTTCCCTTCCCTGCCGAATAATTCTGATACGCCTTCCATCCTAGGCTCTCCATTCATGATGTCCAATGCATGGTTATAATGAATTCGATAGCTTTCAGTTATGAATGGAGGACCCCGCCATGGACCTGACCCAGCTGCGCTATTTCTGCGACGTGGCGGAAACCGAGCACATGACCCGCAGCGCCCAGCGCCTGAATGTGGTGCAGCCGGCCCTCAGCCGCTCGATCCAACGGTTGGAGGCCGAGCTGGGCACGCACCTGTTCGAGCGCACGGGACGCAACATACGCCTGACGGAGGAGGGGGCCTTCCTGCGCGACCGGGTGGCGCCGTTGCTGGACTCGCTGGACGGGACCGCCGACGACCTGCGCGATTTCGCCGCGGGCCGGGCCCGGACGGTGCGGGTGGCCCTGCTGTCGGCCACGGCCGTGGCGGTGGATGCCATCGCCGCCTTCGCCGAGCAGCAGCCCCGGGCCGCCTTCGAGCTGTCCCAAGACGAAGGCGATGGCCGCTGGGATGTACGGCTCGATACCGTGCTGCCCGGAACCGATCCGGCAGGCGGCTCCCCATCCGCCCGCGAGGAGCGCTTCACCGAGCCCATCGGCATAGCGGTGCCGCGCCGCAGCCCCTATCGGGCACCGGTGCCCTTGGAGGCCCTGGCCGGCGAGCGATTCATAAGCCTGGCAGGCTCGCGCCGCTTCCGAGCCCTATGCGACGGCCTGTGCAGCCGCCGGGGCTTCGCGCCCGCCATCGGCTTCGACAGCGACAACCCCGCCGTGGTGAAGAAGATGGTCGCCCTGGGCCTGGGCGTGGGCTTCTGGCCCCGCCATAGCTGGGGCTCCCTGGAGGGCAGCGGCGCCCGCTGGCTGCCTCTGGCCGAGGACGGCTTCGAACGCACCCTGGCGGTGACTTTGTCGGCCCGGGCCGAGGAGGACGGCGGTTGCGCAGCCGGCTTCTACGACTGCCTGCTCGCAACCCTGCAGGCAGCCTGGAATTAGGTCCCCCGTCGGTCCCCTGTTACCCCACCATCATTGCAACTGGGATCGCCCCCGATGCAGGACAGCGCCGACCCCCTTGCGGCCGGCAGCCGCCCTTGGCAAACTGGGGGCATACCGCAGACCTGCAGAAAGCGAGGGCCATGAGGCTATCCGTGGAAGAGAATCCCCAGTTGGACGATATCGAGGTGGGCATCAGCTGCCCCCGGATCGATCGGCGCGTGCAGGCCATCGTGGCCGCCGTGAACGCGCTGGACCGCAAGCTGCTGGGCGAGGCGGACGACGGCAGCACCCTCATCGTGCCGGCAGGAGCCGTGCTGTACATCGAGACCGTAGACGGCCGCACATTCCTGTACACGCAGGACGCCGTACTGGAGAGCCACCTGCGCCTGTACGAGTTGGAAGAGCTGCTGGAGGGCACCGAATTCGTCCGCATATCGAAATCGGCCCTGGCGAACTTCGACGCCGTGCGCGGCCTGCGCCCCCACGGCAACGGGCGGCTGCAGCTGCTGCTGGCCAACGGCGAGCGCCTGGTGGCCTCGCGCCAATACGCGCCGGCCATCAAGACGAAGATAGGACTTTAGAACCCCGACCGGAAAGGATCTGCCATGAACGGAATCGCGAAGAACACCCTGAAGGGCGCCTGCATCATATTCACCTGCAGCATGGCCCTGTGGACCCTCTTCGGCCTGGCCTTCGCCGGACCGGAATACGGCTTGGTGGTTACCATAACGCTGCTGGCGGCCTGCCTGCTGCTGGCGGCGCTGCAGACGCTGTGGTTCAGCGACGCCGTGCTGAAGGCCATGGCCTATCCGGGACGCGTGCTGGGATTCGGCCTGAGCGCCTTCGTCGTGCTGGCCGCCTGCGCCTTCCTGGGGGACTGGCTTCCCGCGGATAACCTGGGCGCCTGGGGGATGTTCGCGCTGATATACCTGGTCATCCTGGCTGTGCTCACCATCGCCTACTGGGTGTACTACCGCCGCACGGCCGTCGATATGGACGCCGCCCTGGCCCGCTATCGCCGCTCGCGCGAATAACAGGGCGCCGCTTCCCTTCTGCGGCCGCCCAGCCTCCCGGGCCCCATCCTCATTTCCCTTCTCTTGTCACATTCCCGCTGCGCCGTTCGTTATATTGGGTAGAACGTTCTGGAACCCGGCCCGAGGCCGCGCAACCCCGGGCGAATGCAGTTGAAACGGACGACGAAGCAAGGTGACTCTATGGCACGAAGAACAGCCGCAGAGAACGCGGAGGCGCTGTTCGAGCTCTACGAGCAGAAGATGTACCGCATCGCCTACGCCATCCTGCACGACGAGGGCCAGGCGGAAGACGCCGTGATAGCCGCCTTCGAGAAGATACTGAAAAGCGACGGCGTGCCCCGCAGGCCGCAGGGCAAGGCGGCGCCTTCGGCGACGGGGCCCGCACCAGCGTGCAGGCCCACGAGGAGGTGCAGCTATACAAGGACGGCAAGCCGGTGACGGTAACCTATCCCAGCCGCGAGTACGTCGAGGCCGACCCCGAGACCGCCGAGCGCCTGCTGGGCGCCTGTATCGCAACAGACGAGGTGCCCATAGCCATAGGCGACCACACCCTGACCGTGCTCTCCACGGTACGCGACAAGGACACCATGGTGGTGCATTACACCCTGGAGCACCCCGGCGGCGTGACGGCCCTGCAGTGGAACGACCTGACCAATCAGGGCAAAGGGGCCTTCCAGCCCAACGACGCGCCCTATAGGTGGATGTTCATAGGCGGCATGGACGAAGCCGCCAAAGCGGAGGCCCTGGCCCGATGGGAGCATGCGGCCGTGCCCGAAGACCCCGCCGAGCGGGATGCCTTCGAAAAGGGCAAGCAGGCCGCCGCGCAGGATTCCGCCTATTTCAATTACGCCAGCTCCTTCACCTTCGTGGATCCGCAGCGCAGCACCGCCGACAAGCTGTACTGCTACGAATACCTGGTGTTCACGGACCCGCCGGCCGACGGCGCGCCCATAACGCTGGCGATATTCGGACCCGATGGCTCCGAGCAGTCGGCAGAGATCCCCACCCGGGGGGCGGCTTCCTCGCGCACCTTCTCTGCCGAGGACATCGGCTCCATCGAGGTATCGCCGCTCTCGATTCGGTTCGACCACACGGGTGAGGGAAGCATCGTGAACGAGGACCTGGCCCGGGCGAAATACGAGGAGTGCTTCGCGGAAGCCTACGGCAGCTTCGAGGAATACCTGGCCGGATGCGCCGACGAGATGGACGGCGATGCCATCGGCGAGGTGAAGGTGGAATATCGGGACGGAACCTCCTACACGCTGTACAGCGAGGCAGACGACCTCGACAACGCGGCGCACACGCTTTTGCGCTCGGATCGCCAAACGGTCTGGATGTTCAACCGCCTGGTGGACCCCGAGGCCATCGAGGGCATCACGGTGAACGGCGTGCGCTTCGCCTGATAGCCGCAGCGCCCCGCATCCGAAACCGCAGAGGGCGGCCCCGCTGTCCGGCCATGCCGGGCCCTGGGGCCGCCCTCCTTTCGCCGCGGGGCGTCACCTTGGAGGAACGCACCCCTAGAACGTCGCCCGGTGCAGCATCTCGCGCAGGCGCCGGGCCGCCCCTTCATCCATCTTGGGAATGAGGTTGTCCAAAAGCGCCACCATGTTCTGCCGGTCGGCGGGAACCATACCCTCGAACTTGATGATGTCCGTATCGTGGGAGCAGTTCACCGCGCAAGGGCAGGCGAGGGCGCCGACGAAGGTCTGGATCTCGCGGGCTATCTCCCCCTCGGTGGGCGGCTGCCACCGCCCCTCCCGGATGGCGCGGGCCAAAGGCCACGTCTTGGTGGGTGTCAGGGTGACCACCAGGATGCGGCTGGGCCCGGCGGCGCTGAACACCTCGGCCGAGGCCCGTGCGTTCTGCTGGCCGCGCCCGGCGCCGGCCATGCCCGCCAGATAGAAGAACGTGAAACCGATGCCCGCCTTATGCAGCCGCCGGCCCTGCTCCACGATATCGGCGGCGCTATGCCCCTTCTGCATGAAATCCAGGGCCTCGTCGAAGCCGCTTTCGGCCCCGATGGTTATCTCGTTTACCCCGCGCGATGCCAAAAGCGCCAGCTCGTCATCGGTCTTGCGGGCGATATCCATGATGCGGCAGAAGCCGCCGTAGCCCTTCACCGTGGGGATGCGCTCCTCCACCGCATCGAACACGGCTGTCAGGCGCTCCGTCGGCAGCGCGAAGGGGTTGCCGCCGGTCAGGTATATGCGGCGGGTGAGCGCCGAGGCATGGCGGGCGATCTGCTCGATGTCGGCGACGACCTCTTCCATGGGCACGGCCGAGAAGGGCACGTCGATGAAAATGTCGCAGAAGCGGCACCTGCCATGGGTGCAGCCGGTGGCGATCTGCAGCATGGGGCAGTTCATATCGTGGGGCGGCCGGTGCTGGGGCGATTCGATGGGCATGGCGACTCCCTTCCGATCGGTTCTACAGACCAAGATAGCGCATAAAGGGCATCGTGTAATCCAAGTGACGCAGCCTTCGCTGTTCTCCAGGTCTATACTGGTGGGCAATGGACATCGGGAAAGGAGCTTTCATGGCTATCATGAGCGACGAGGTGAAGGAGCTGTTCGAGTCGGCGGCCAGCATGGTGCTGTGCACGGCCTCGGGCGAGGGTGCGCCCAACGGGGCCGCCGTGGGCATGCGGTCCGTGATCGACGACGAAACCGTGTATATCTCCGACCAGTTCTTCCGCAAGACGCTGGCCAACCTGCAGCAGAACCAGCAGGTGGCCGTTGCCTTCTGGACCGACCAGCACGCCTTCCAGATTCATGGCACCGCCCGCTACGTGAACGACGGCCCCGAGTTCGCTGCCCTGAAAGAGCAGGTCGATGCGAAGTTCGCCGCCATGGGGGTGCCCATCCGCGCCAAGGGCGGCTGCTTCATCCACGTGGATGCCGTATTCCAGATGGCCTCGGGCCCCGAAGCCGGCAAGCAGCTGGCCTGACGCCTGCAAGCACCTCTATCGCGCGAAATAAAGCAGTGCGCCCTGAAAGAGCGCACTGCTTTTGATCGGCATGGCTCAAGACGGAGATAAACGCTGCGGATTGCGCCCGGAGCCCCGCCGCTGCGGCCCCGGATGCGTCTGGGGCCTTACGGCAGCTGCGCGTATTCCCGGTCGTCCACGGGTTCGCACCATTCGTTAGACAGGCCCGTTCCGCAGGCCTCGAAGGCCACGTGGCTCATCCAGCTGTCCTTCGCCGCGCCGTGCCAGTGCTTCACATTCGCCGGGATGGCCACGCAATCCCCCGGATGCAGCTCGCGCGGCTCCTTGCCCCATTCCTGGTACCATCCGCGGCCGTCGGTTACCAGCAGGATCTGGCCGCCGCCTTCCTCCGCATGGTGGATATGCCAGTTGTTGCGGCATCCGGGCTCGAACGTCACGTTGGCGACGAACTGCGTCTTCCGGGGGTCGGTGAGGGGGTTCAGGTACGACCGGCCTATGAAGTACTGCGCATAGGCATCGTTGGGCTCCCCCAGCCCGAACAGGCCGCCCTGGGCCGCCGCATCGCTTTGCTCTGCCTTTACCATGGGTGCTCCTTGCGTCGAATGGTGCCGTTGGAAGGTGTCGATTCCCTTATTTACCACTTGAACCTTGCTTTAAGTCAAGAGGCAGCGCCATCTATCGGGGCAGTCCTCCGGGTGCACGATCGCATGTTAAGAGGGCCGCCGCCCGACAGGTGGACTCTTTCGCGCGGGGTCTGGCGCTTTGCGGTATAATCCCCCTTGCGCTGCGGGCGTAGTTCAATGGTAGAACCGGAGCCTTCCAAGCTCCTGACGCGGGTTCGATTCCC
>CANOBU010000006.1 GCA_947564425.1 uncultured Eggerthellaceae bacterium | reverse complement strand
GCGAGTTCCGCACGACGCGGAAAGCCCAGTGGGCTTTCCGCCAAAGCAGGACTGTTCGAGCGACTGGAGGCCGCCCCGGCCTTGCAGCGGTCCGCTAGCCCCGATCCGCCAGGCGCAGGTCCACTTCCTGGAGGGCCAGGCCCGCTTCGTCCTGCTGCAGCACGTTGAACGAGACCGCAGGCTCCACGCCCGCGCCCTCCAGGGCATCCAGGTAGGCCAGGGGGAAGCACAGCGATTCCTCTTCCGGCAGGTCCAGGAAGCTCTCGCAGCCCGCCTCGCGCAGGGCGTCGAAGGCTGGGTCGATGTCGCGGCCGAACACCTTCCCGCATTTCAGGAAGAAATCCCCCTCGTCGAAGCTGTAGCAGGGATGCAGTCCGGCGCCGCGCTCGTTGCGCTGGCGCATCTCGCTGCGGTGCTTGTTGTCCAGGCTGCAGTAGTGCATGCCGTAGGACACGCCGGCTTCGATCCCGTGCAGCATGAGCTCCAAGGCCAACGACTCGCTGCCGGCCACGGGCAGGCCGCCGGAGTAGCCGTAATCGTACATCACGTCGAAGGGTGGGTTGCGTATCTCGAAGCCCCGCGCCTCGTATTCCTCCCAGTTATTGAAGGGGAAGCAGAATTCCAGGAAGTTCACGCCATCGATGCCGATGCGCGCCCAGGCATCCATCAGCTCCAGCATGCGCTCGCGCGTCCCGGGTATCACGGGCATCTCCACCATCACGCTGGGGATGCAGCGCCGGGCCAGGGCCATGGCATCGAGCACCTGCTGCTGGCGGTCGGCAGGGTCGTCCTGCTTCACGCTGAAGCGGATCTCGTCCAGGCCCGCATCGCGCAGCTGCACGGCGGCCTCTTCGGTCAGCAGGTCGCCGGAGGTATACATGCGCAGATGCGCTTGCGGGTATTCGCTTCGCGCCCGGCGCAGGAACTCCAGGCTCTGATCGAGCACCAGCAAAGGCTCGCCGCCGGTAAGGCCTATGGCGGCCAAGCCGTCGAACTGCTCCTTCGAGGCCGCCAGTCCCTCTTCCCACGGGCAATCCTCGCGCACGAAGCGCTCGTAGTCCGCTACGTTGTAGTTGAAGCAGAAATAGCAATCGCGGTGGCATTTGAAGGTGGTGCTGAAGGTCTCGGAGCCGCCGGTGCCGGTGCATTCCACGCAGGCCTTCGACTGCCAGCCGTACAGGATGGAAGCGCCGGCGTTCAGGAACCGTGCGCCGGCTCGCCGTAACGACTCCCGCAACGGCGCGATGGCGGCATCGTCGGCCCCTGCCTCGGCGAAGGCCAGGCCATGCTCCTGCAGGGAGGTGATATAGGCCCTTCCCACCTGCTCGTGCTCTTTCAATGCCCGCATAAGGGCCAGGTTAGCCATGATGCTCCTTCTTGGGCGCGATGGACGGGTGCGCCCGCCCATCGACGGTTCTCCGTTTCGCCGCAGCCCTAGCGGACGATGCCGGCGTGGATTTCCTGCAGCGAGCACACGCCGCTGGAACCCGCCTCCTTCACCGTGGCGATGCCCTCGGCGGCGGCCAGGCCGGCGGCCATGGTGGTGAAGTAGGCCACATGGGCCTTGATGGCCGTGCGCCGGATGAGGCTGCCGTCATCGGCGGATTTCGCCGTGGTGCTGGGGGTGTTTATGACGATATCGATGTCGCCGTTGGTTATGAGGTCGATGAGGTTCGGGCGCCCCTCCGAGGCCTTCAGCGTCAGGGTGGCGGGGATGCCCGCTTCCACCAACGCATCGCGCGTGCCCTTGGTGGCCACGATGTCGAAGCCGGCATCGGCGAAGGCGCGGCCCAGGGCCGGCAGCTGGTCCTTATCGCGGTCCGACACGCTTATGAGCACCGTGCCGCCGAGCGGCAGGAGCGTCTGGGTTGCCTCCTGCGACTTGAAGAACGCCTCGCCGAAGGTGCCGGCCAGGCCCAGCACCTCGCCGGTGGAGCGCATCTCGGGGCCGAGCACCGGGTCGACTTCGGGGAACATGTTGAAGGGGAATACGGCCTCCTTCACGCCGTAGTGGCGGTAGGATACCTCGCCCAGCGCCGGCACCGGGGAGGGGTTGCCCGTCAGGGGCATGGTGATGACCTCGGTGGCTATCTGCACCATGCTTATGCCGCAGACCTTCGACACCAGGGGAACCGTGCGGCTGGCGCGGGGGTTGGCTTCCAGCACGTATACCGTCCCGCCCTCGATGGCGTACTGGATGTTCATGAGGCCGCGCACGTGCATGGCCTCGGCGATCAGGCGCGTGTACTCCTTGATCTTCGCCAGGTTGGCATCGGATATGTTGATGGAGGGCAGGATGGCGGCCGAGTCGCCGGAGTGGATGCCCGCCAGCTCCACGTGCTCCATCACGGCGGGCACGTAGGCCAGCTCGCCGTCGCAGATGGCATCGGCCTCGCACTCCAGGGCATTGTTGAGGAAGCGGTCGATCAGGATGGGGCGGTCGGGGGTGACGCCCACGGCCGCGGCCATGTAGGAGCGCAGGTTCTCGTCATCGTAGACCACCTCCATGCCGCGGCCGCCCAGCACGTAGCTGGGCCGCACCATGACGGGGTAGCCGATGCGATGGGCGATCTGCAGGGCCTCGTCGGTGTCCACCGCCATGCCCGCCTCGGGCATGGGGATGCCCAGCCGGTCCATGACCTCGCGGAAGCGGTCGCGGTCCTCGGCCAGGTCGATGATCTCCGGCGAGGTGCCCAGGATGTTCACGCCGGCGGCTTCCAGCTGGCTGGCCAGGTTCAGGGGCGTCTGGCCGCCGAACTGGGCGATGACCCCCAGGGGCTTCTCCTTGCGGTAGATGGCCAGCACGTCCTCGGCCGTCAGCGGCTCGAAGTACAGCTTATCGGAGGTGTCGTAGTCGGTGGAGACCGTCTCGGGGTTGCAGTTCACGATGATGGTCTCGAAACCCAGCTTCTTCAGGGACTTCGCCGCATGCACGCAGCAGTAGTCGAACTCGATGCCCTGGCCTATGCGGTTGGGGCCGCCGCCCAGGATCATCACCTTGCGGCCATCGCTGACGGGGTCGGCGTCGGGGCCGTTGTAGGTGGAATAGTAATAGGCGGAGTCCTGCGTGGAGCTCACGTGCACCCCCTGCCAGGCCTCGGTCACGCCGATGGCCTCGCGGCGCTCGCGGATGTCCTGCTCGGGGATGCCCAGCAGCTGGGCCAGGTAGCGGTCGGCGAAACCGTCGCGCTTGGCTTGGGCCAGCGGCTCGTCGGGCAGCATGGCGCCGGGGTTGCCGGCGGCGAAGCGGCGGATCTCCTCCTCTTCGGCCACCAGCTCGGCCATCTGCTGTATGAACCAGCGCTTGATCTTCGTGAGCTCGTGGAGCTCGTCAACGGTGGCGCCCTTGCGCAGGGCCTCGTACATGACGAATTGGCGCTCGGAGGTGGGCACCACCAGCATGGCCAGCAGCTCCTCTTTCGAGCGGTCGTTGAAGTCCTTGGCGAATCCCAGCCCGTAGCGGCCCTTCTCAAGGGAGCGGATGGCCTTCTGGAAGGCCTCCTTGTAGGTCTTGCCGATGGCCATGACCTCGCCCACGGCGCGCATCTGGGTGCCCAGCTTGTCCTCCACGCCCTTGAACTTCTCGAAGGCCCAGCGGGCGAACTTGATCACCACGTAATCGCCGTCGGCGACGTACCTGTCCAGCGTGCCGTACTTGCCGCAGGGGATCTCGTCCAGGGTGAGGCCGCTGGCCAGCATGGAGCTGATCAGCGCGATGGGAAAGCCCGTGGCCTTCGAGGCCAAAGCCGACGAGCGGCTGGTGCGGGGGTTTATCTCGATGATGATATCGCGGTCGGTGACGGGGTCGTGGGCCCATTGCACGTTGGTGCCGCCGATCACCTTCACGGCGTCGACGATGCGGTAGGACTTCTGCTGCAGGCGGTCGATGGTCTCCTGCGCGATGGTCTGCATGGGGGCGGCGCAGAAGGAATCGCCCGTGTGCACGCCCATGGGGTCGATGTTCTCGATGGTGCAAACGGTGATCATCTGGCCCTTGGCGTCGCGCACCACCTCGAATTCCAGCTCTTCCCAACCCAGGACGCTCTCTTCCACCAGCACCTCGGTGACGGGTGAGGCGGCCAGGCCGCGGGCCACCACGGTGCGCAGCTCCTCGACGTTGTACACCAGGCCGCCGCCGGTGCCGCCCATGGTGTAGGCGGGGCGCAGCACGCAGGGATAGCCCAGCCTGTCGGCGATATCCTCGGCCTCCTGCACGGTATGGGCCACTTCCGAGCGGGCCATCTCGATGCCCAGGGCGGCCATGGTCTGCTTGAAGATATCGCGGTCCTCGCCGCGCTCGATGGCATCGATGGGGGTGCCGATCACCTCCACGCCGTACTCGTCCAGCACGCCGGCCTCGGCCAGGGCGCTGGAGAGGTTCAGGCCCGACTGGCCGCCCAGGTTGGGCAGCAGCGCATCGGGGCGCTCCTTGGCGATTATCTCGGTCAGGCGCTCCACGTTCAGAGGCTCGATGTACACCGTATCGGCCGTCTCGGGATCGGTCATGATGGTGGCGGGGTTCGAATTCACCAGCACCACCTGGTAGCCCAGGTTGCGCAGGGCCTTGCAGGCTTGGGTGCCGGAATAGTCGAATTCGCAGGCTTGGCCGATGATGATGGGGCCGGAACCGATAATGAGGACCTTGTTGATATCATCGCGCTTCGGCATGGCGTCCCGCTCCTTCGTCCGTAGTTTTTTTCCGCAGCCCATTGTAAAACAGGTGCGCCCCTTTATCCTGTGCGTAATGCTGAAAGGAGGGCGACATGCCCGATTTTTCCGAAGCCTGCGGATTCATATTCGATTGCGACGGCACGCTGCTGGATTCCATGGATGCCTGGACGCGCGCCGAGCAGATGCTCTTCGAGGCCGCCGGTCCTTTGACCCCCGATCAGGAGGACAGGATCCACGCGGCGCCCATCGAGGAGGCCGCGCGCATCCTGCATGAGGAGTTCGGGGCCGCCGAGAGCCCCCAGGCCATCCTGGACCACCTGGACGGCATGCTGATGCCCTATTACCGGGATGAGGCCGATCCGCTGCCGGGGGCCGTCGCCCTGGTGCGGGCGCTCCATGCCGCCGGCGTACCCTGCGTCGTGGTGTCATCGAGCCCCGTGCGCTATCTGCAGGCCGGGCTGTCCCGCGCCGGCATCGCCGATTGCTTCAAGGCCCTCATAAGCACCGAGGATTGCGGTATCTCGAAGCAGGAGCCGGGCATCTACGCGCTGGCCTGCGAGGTGCTGGGCTGCGAGCCCGGCTGCGTATGGGCCGTCGACGATGCCCCCTATGCCCTGCGGGCCATGGGGGATTTCGGGCTGCAGACCCTGGGCGTGGGCAACGGATGCTCCGAGGGGCGGCGCCGCGAGCTGCAGCGGGCGGCCACAGCCTATACCGAGACCTTGGAGGAGCTGCTGTAGTCCGCGTCCCCTGCCACGGCATCCTCGGCGCCGTCGAAGGCGAGCAGCCGGCGGAAATGGGCCGAATCCCGCCGCAGCTGCGCCGGCGTGCCGTCCAGGGCCACCCGGCCGTCCTCGATCAGGATCACGCGGTCGAACAGGTCGATGCGCGCCAGATGGTGGGTGGCCACGATGAGCGTATCGTCGGCGAAGCAGCGCAGCAGCGTGTCGATGAGGGCTTCCTCCGTTTCCGGATCCAGCGCGTTGAACGGCTCGTCCAGCAGCACCAGGGGGCAGCGGGCCAGAAGCACCCGGGCCAGGGCCACCCGATGGGCCTCCCCGCCCGAGAAGCCGGTGCCCGTCTCGCCGATCGGGGTATCGAGGCCCTGCGCCAGCGAAGCGGCCTTGGCACCGAGGCCCACGGCTTCCAGAGCCCCCATCATGGCGTCGTCTGCGGCATGGGCGCATCCCAGGGCGAGGTTCTGGCGCAGCGTGCGGTCGAAGAGGTAGGGCCTCTGGTCGAGCATGGCCGGGGCCGGCTGCGGGCTGTTCCCGCTGCCGTCGGCTGCCGGTTCTGCGGGCCCCAGCGCCACGCTGCCGCTGTCGGGTGCGATGGTGCCCCCTATGGCCGAAAGCAGGGTGCTCTTGCCCGAGCCGCTGCGGCCCAGGACGGCCACCTTGGCGCCGGCCTCGATGGAAAGCGAGATGCCCTGCAGGGCCGCGGCCTTCGCGCCGGGATAGGCGAAGCGCAGGTCGCGGACTTCCACGGCTATGCCCGGGGGCGCAGCCGCCCGGGGCGGTTGCCCATCGGGCGCCGGTTCGGCCGCCTGCGGGCGGGCAGGGGGGGCGCCGGCGGTCTCCCCGAAAAAGGCATCCAGGCTGGCGATGGCCTGCTTATGGCCCACAGCCTCGGAAACGCTGGCGGGAAGCAGCATGAGCACCTCCGCCAGGGGGAAGAAGCCCAGGGTGAATGCGGCTATGAAATCGGCTTCGGGGCCGCCGCCCCAGGCGCTTCCGCACCATGCCAGCATGGCGGCGCAGATGGCGCCCATGGCCAGGACCGATGCGAGCTGCACCAGGCGCACCCGGTGCCGTATGCGCGCACCCAGCGCATCCAACCGCTCCGCAGCGGCGCGGTGGCGGCTGCAGACCTCGGCTGCGCGCCCGGCCAGCTGGTAGTCGGCTATGCCCAGCACGTCGTCGGTCAGCTGCGCATACCCGTCTGCCCGCTGGCGGTGCTCCTTCGCGATGGGGTCCCGCGTGATGGCAAGGGCCAGGTAGGGCAGCAGGAACACGCAGGCGGCGCCGCACAGCAGCATGAGCAGCAGCAGGGCGGCCGAGAACCAGCCGCACAGCAGGCAGGCGCCGGCGTACAGCAGAAGCGCCATGGCGGCCGGGAACACCACGCGCAGGAAGAGGTCCTGCAAATGCCCGATGTCGTCGGTGAGCACCGCGAGGTACGTCCCCAGGGGGCTGCCGCCCCGGCCCGCAGCCTGCAGGCGCCGGGCTGCCCGGAACAGCCTCAGCTGCAGAAGCGATGTCACCTTCATCACCCAATCGTGGCTGACCAGGCGCTCGAAGTAGCGCGCGAGGGGGCGCCCCAGGCCGAAGAGCTGCACGCAGGCCACGGGCGTCATCACCATGAAGAGCGTGGTGGCGGGGTCGGCCGTCTTCGATATGAGGAAGCCGGCGGCGAACATCAGCAGGGCGGCGCAGCCGTAGGCGGCCAGGCCCAGCAGCAGCGCCAGGGCAATCTGGCGGCTGAAGCGCCCGGCCAGCGAGCGCAGCCAAGGGGGCAGCAGGCGTCTCATCGGACGACCCCTTCCCCCGGCACCGCGCGCCCGCCCTCGAGCCTCAGCACGGCATCCATGGAATCGAGCCAGTGCAGGCGATGGGTGGCGAAGATGACGGTGCGGCCCTCCATGAGCGGCAGGATGCGCCCCTTCAGCTCGAGCTCGGTCTCGATGTCCAGATGGGCGGTGGGCTCGTCGAATACCAGGATGGGGCGCGGGTCGAGGCAGATGCGCGCGAGCGCGATGCGCTGGGCCTGCCCTCCCGACAGCCCCCGGCCCCCGTCGCCGATGGGAGAGTATATGCCCTCGGGCAGCTCTTCGGCCAGGGTGTCCAACCCCACGGCGGCCAGCGCATCCATAACGGCATCGTCCGATGCGCCGGGGCTGTACAGGGCGACGTTGTCGCGCAGGCTCCCGCGGAATATGAAGGGGTCCTGGGGTATGTAGTGCACCCGGCCGGTCCAGGAGGGGGCATCCAGGGCCGCTACGGTGCGCCCATCGATGCGGAAGCATCCGGCGCTGGGCTGCGCGAAGCCGGCCATGAGGTCGGCCAGGGTGGATTTGCCGGCGCCGCTGGGCCCGATGACGGCAAGGCGCTGCCCGGCTGCCAAGCGGAACGATACATCCTTCAGTGCCGGGGCGCCTTGGGCACCGGCGTAGGCGTAGCCGATGCCGACGGCCTCCACGGCGCTGTCGGGGCCCCAGGGCAGGGGGGCATCCTCTGCCGCCGGCACGGTCACAGGGCCGTCCAACAGCTCCCGCAGGGCGGCGAGGGCCTGCTTGGCATTCAGGGAGGCGTGGAAATCGGCGGCGTAGGTGCGCAGGGGCATATAGAACTCGGGTGCCAGCATAAGGGCCGCAAGCCCGATGGCAAGCGGCACGGAGCCGTCCATCAGGCGGAAGGCGAGCATCATGGCCACGGCCGCCACGCCCAGGGTGGCGGTGAGGTCCAGCAGGGCGCCCGAGAGGGTTGCCGTGGCGATGGTGCCCATGGAGGCGCGCCGCAGCTCCTCGGCGCTTTCGAACACCCGGGCATCCTCGCGGTCGGCGCAGCGGAAGGCGGCGAGCACGGGCAGCCCGCGCAGGGTATCGGCGAAGCGGTTGGATAGCCTGCGATACGTGGTGTAGCGGGCCTCGGCCCGGTCGCGGGCCTGCCGCCCCAGAAGCTGCATGAAGTAGAAGATGACCGGGGCGGTGGCCAGCAGTATGATGCCGCTAATCCAATCCAGGGCGAACTCGGCTGCCAGCAGGGGCACGGCCAGGGCCGCCAGCCCGCAGAGCTTCGGCGGCATCATGCGGATGTAGGCGCCTATGCTTCCGATGCCCTCGGCGGCCGCCTGCACCACGGCGGCGCTGCCGGCCTGCTGCGGCAGCAGGGGCCGCTGCAGGAAGGTGCGCTCGAGCAGCTGCCCGCGCATCCGGGCGGCTGCCTTGACGGAATACCGGTCCAGGGCGCCATCGCGCAGGCAGCCGATGACCTGCCGTGCCGCGAAGCAGCCGAGGAATGCGCCGATCAGGGGCAGTTGGGAGCCCAGCGTCTCACCGGCCCACAGGGCGGCGATGCCGAAGCCCAGGGTCAGGGCTTGGCCGCAGGTGAGCAGCGCCGTCAGCAGATCGGCGGCGCACAGGGCGGCCAGCACCGCCTTCATCCCGGGCAATGTCAGCAGGTTCCTATCCAGCATAGCCAGTACAGTACCAGAAAAAGGGCGCCGTTGCGGCGCCCTTTTCCCTCGTGCGTCTAGCGGACGGGCGGCTATTCGCCCTTCTTGTCCCCGATGTAGTCCCCGCGCTGCTCCAGGATATCGGCTGTGGCAGCGTCCTCGGCCTGACGCAGGGCGGCCTCGGCATCGCGCTCGGCCTGCGCCCAGGCCTTCTCCTGCGCATGCTCCTCGTGCACGTCGAGCGCCTTCTTGTCGTGCTTGGCGTTGGCGATGGCCAGGATGGATCCCGTCAGGGCGAACAGCGCGATGGCGTTGGGCAGCACCATCAGCTGGTTGAACATATCCTGCAGCTCCCATACCAGGCCGATCTTCAGCACGGCGCCCAGGAACACGAAGAAGGTGCAGATGCAGGCGAATACCAGGATGGTTTTCTTCCCGAAGAGGTATTCCCAGTTCAGCTTGGCGAACAGGTTCCACGACAATATGGTCGAGAACGCGAAGAACAGCAGGCAGATGGCCACGAATACATTGCCGCCGCCCGTGGTGAAGAAGTGGCTGAAGGCTATCTGGGCCATGTTGCCGTTATCGATGCCGATGGCGGCTGCCAGCGCACCCGGGTCGCTCATGTCGTCGTCGGTGAGCACGGCGGCGCCCTTGGCGTCCACCAGCTTGCCGTCCTGCAGGGTCAGGCCGTCGGCTATCTTGTCGCCCTCGGCCTGCACGAAGGCCGCGGCGGTCGGGTAGCGCCCGGCGTTCTCGTAGGCTTCCGCCAGGGGGCCGTCGCCCACATACAGCGTGGATATGACCACCAGGGCCGTCATGGTGACCACGATGAGCGTATCGATGAACACGCCGATCATGGCCACCACGCCCTGCTCGTGGGGGTCGCGCACCTCGGCCAGCGCATGAGCGTGGGGGGTCGACCCCATGCCGGCCTCGTTGCTGAACAGGCCGCGCTTGGCGCCCCAGGTGATCGCGGCCACCATGCCGAAGAATGCGCCGCCCAGGCCTGCCTGGGGGTTGAACGCGCAGGTGAAGATGAGGCCGAAGGCCCCGGGGATGTTCTGCCAGTTCATGACGAGCACCACCAGCGAGCCCGCGACGTACAGCACGGCCATGACGGGCACGAGCTTCTCGGTGATGGAGGCCAGCCGGTGCACGTTGCCGATGAACACGAAGCCGGCCAGGACGGCTATGATGACGCCTACCATCCAGGGTTCCAGGCCGAAGGCGGTGTTCATGGTGGAGGCGATGGAGTTCGATTGCACCATGGGCCCGATGAAGCCCAGGGCGATGATGACGGCCACGGCGAAGAAGCCGGCCAGGAACTTGCCCCCGGTGCCCTTGAAGGCGGTGGTTATATAGTAAGCCGGGCCGCCATGGACCGAGCCGTCCTCATCGACCACGCGCGTCTTCTGCGCCATGACCGCCTCGGCGTAGTTGGTGGCCATGCCCAGAAGCGCGATGATCCACATCCAGAAGATGGCCCCGGGGCCGCCGACGATGATGGCCCCGCAGGCGCCCACGATGTTGCCGGTGCCCACCTGGGCGGCGATGGCGGTGGCCAGGGCCTGGAACGACGTCATGCCGCCGCCCTGCTTGCCCCCGCGGAAGCTGAAGTCACCGAATATGCGCCGCCAGCCCTCGCCGAAGCAGCGGAACTGGATGCCCTTGGTGCGCACGGTGAACCACACGCCCATGCCCAGCAGCAATATGAGCAGCACGTAGTTCGAAAGGTAGCTGTTGATGGTCGTCACGATGCCGAGCAATGCTTCTTCCACGGCGGTTTCCTTTCCTTCCTGCCGGGGGTCGCGGCGCCTCCGGTTCCTGCATGATACCGCTGCCGCCTTCCCGCGCGGCTATTTCTTAACAGAGGGGAAATCCCCGCGCTCCTCCAGGATATCGGCGGTGGCGGAGTCCTCGGCCTGCTGCAGCCCGCGCTCGGCGGCGCGCTCGGCCTGGGCCCAGGCCTTCTCCTGCGCGTGCTCCTCGTGCACGTCGAGCGCCTTCTTGTCGTGCTTGGCATTGGCGATGGCCAGCACGGCGCCGCTGAGGGCGAACAGCGCGATGGCGTTGGGGATGACCATCAGCTGGTTGAACATGTCAGCCAGCTCCCATACGAGGTCGTTCGACAGCAGCGAGCCCATGAAGATGAAGACGAGGGCGATCACGGTGAAGGGCAGCACGCCCTTCTTGCCGAAGAGCCATTCCACGTTCAGCTTGGCGAACAGGTTCCAGGACAGGATGGTGGAGAAGGCGAAGAACAGCAGGCAGATGGCCACGAACCAGGCGCCGATGTCCGAGCCGAAGGATGCGCCGAACGCCAGCTGCGCGATGTTGGTCTTGGTGATGGAGTCAGCGGTGAGCGCCGCGTAGTCGCCCGTGGCCAGCGCGCCGTCGCCCACATACATGCTGGACAGCACCACCAGCGCCGTCATGGTGACCACGACGATGGTGTCGACGAACACGCCGATCATAGCGACGGTGCCCTGCTCGTGCGGATTCTTCACCTCGGCGAGCGCATGCGCGTGCGGGGTGGAGCCCATGCCGGCCTCGTTGCTGAACAGGCCGCGCTTCGCGCCCTGGCTGATGGCCGCGATGATGCCGAACGTCGCGCCGCCGACCGTGGCCTCGGGGTTGAAGGCGCACTCGAAGATGAGCGCGAAGGTGGCCGGGATGGCCGGCGCGTTCATGATGAGCAGCACGATCGAGCCGAGCACGTACAGCAGCGCCATGATGGGCACGATCTTCTCGGTGACCGCCGCCAAGCGCGACACGCCGCCCACGAACACGAAGCCGGCGAGCACCACGATCACGATGCCGATAGCCCATGTGGGGATGCCGAAGGCGTTGTTCATGGTCTCGGCGATGGAGTTCGACTGCACCATGCAGCCCATGAAGCCCAGGGCCAGGATTATGGCCACGGCGAAGAAGCCGGCCAGGAACTTGCCGCCCGCGCCCTTGAACACGGAGGTTATATAGTAGACGGGGCCGCCGTGGACCGAGCCGTCGGCGTCGACCACGCGCGTCTTCTGCGCCATGACCGCCTCGGCGTAGTTGGTGGCCATGCCCAGAAGCGCGATGATCCACATCCAGAAGATGGCCCCGGGGCCGCCGACGATGATGGCCCCGCAGGCGCCCACGATGTTGCCGGTGCCCACCTGGGCGGCGATGGCGGTGGCCAGGGCCTGGAACGACGTCATGCCGCCGCCCTGCTTGCCCCCGCGGAAGCTGAAGTCACCGAATATGCGCCGCCAGCCCTCGCCGAAGCAGCGGAACTGGATGCCCTTGGTGCGCACGGTGAACCACACGCCCATGCCCAGCAGCAATATGATGAGCACGTAGTTCGACAGGTAGTTGTTGATGGTGGTGACGATGCCGAGCAGTATCTCTTCCACGGTTTCCCCTCTCAATCCTCGCATCGGCGAGAAGACCCTGGGGAAAACAGTGCACGGCGAGCATGGTCGGGCATGCAACCTCTGTCCGTTTGCCTGAGAGATTCGGCTCGGCCGGGGCCGTGCCTTGCACCTTCGGCACTCACTTAAGAGTTCTCCAGAGTTTTCTCCGCTTCCGGTCTGCCGCGGCATTCCGAAAGCATCATTGAAAATGCGCCCTTGATTTTGAATGGCCGCCAGCCTGCCGGGGCTGGAAATATCCCAGCGGTGCCATTAGCGCCGCGAGCGGTGCGGGCTCCCGGCGCCTTGCATCGGTGCGTTGAAGTATCATAGGGATGTTGCACACGCGACGGGAAGGAGTGCCCGATGGCAGAAGATACGATGACCCTGGTGCTTATCCGCCATGGCGAGAGCGAATGGAACAAGCAGAACCTGTTCACCGGCTGGGCCGATGTGGACCTCTCCGATGCCGGGCGCCAGGAGGCCCGGGAGGGCGCGGCGGCCCTGAAGGAGGCCGGCTACGATTTCGACCTGTGCTACACCAGCTATCTGAAGCGCGCCATCCATACGCTGCAGATCGTCCTGGACGGCCTGGACCGCGCCTGGCTGCCGGTGGTGAAATCATGGCGCCTGAACGAGCGCCATTACGGCGCCCTGCAGGGGCTGAACAAGTCCGAGACGGCGGCGAAGTACGGCGAGGACCAGGTGAGGATATGGCGCCGCAGCTTCGACACGCGCCCCCCCGCGCTGGAGCCGGGCGACGAACGCGACGCCCACGGCTGCGCCGCCTACCGCGGCCTGGACCCGGCCGATGTGCCCTATGCCGAGTGCCTGAAGGACAACATCGCCCGCACCTGGCCCTATTTCCAGGAGGAGATCCTGCCCCAGATGAAGGCGGGCAAGCGGGTGCTCATCGCCGCCCATGGCAACTCCCTGCGCTCGCTGGTGAAGCAGTTCGACGGCCTGGGCGAGGACGAGATCGTATCGCTGAACATCCCCACGGGGGTGCCGCTGGTGTACACCTTCGACAAGGATATGAACGTGCTGTCGAAGGAGTACCTGGGCGACCCGGCCGTCATCGAGGCGAAGATAAACAAGGTGGCTAACCAGGGGAAAGCCAAGTAGGCGCCGGCGCCGCCGCATAGCCGCTGGGCGAAAAAACCGGAGGGATTGGGGCCCTGCGGGCGATTTCTGCTTTAGTCCGCTGAAGTACGGGCTATAATACGGAAATCTCATGTCGAAGGAATGCAGACCGGATGGCATGGTTGGAAGGTAGCAGGCCGTTCGGCCGCAGGAGGGAAAGGAAGATCGTTCTATGAAGAGTCTTACGAGGAAAAGCTTTATCGGCATCGTTGCCGCGCTGGCCCTGAGCTTCGCTCTGGTCGGCTGCTCTTCGGGCAACTCCGCCAGCAGCAGCGCTGCGGCTTCGTCCGCCGCCGCTTCCGAGAGCGCATCGTCTACGGCTGCCGCCAGCAGCTCCGAGCTGCGCTTCGTCACCGGCGGCCAGTCCGGCACCTACTACGGCTTCGGCCAGGTGCTGGCCAACCATGCCACCAACAACGCCGGCGTGGATATCGTGGCCCTGACCAGCGACGGCTCCAAGGCCAACGTGGAGTCGCTGGCCGACGGCCTGGCCGAGCTGGCCTTCTGCCAGTCCGACGTGATGGCCTACGCCTATGACGGCACCAATCTGTTCGAGGGCCAGCCCATCACGAACTTCTCCACCGTGGCCGCCCTGTACGACGAGCAGGTGCAGATCGTGACCTGCAACCCCGAGATCAAGACCGTGGCCGACCTGGCCGGCAAGCGCGTCTCCATCGGCGCCCCGAACTCCGGCGTGTACTTCAACGCCATCGATATCCTGGGTGCCTACGGCATCACCGAGCAGGACATCACCCCGACCTACCAGAGCTTCGCCGATTCCGCCGATGCCCTGAAGAACGACCAGATCGACGCCGCCTTCATCGTGGCCGGTGCGCCCACCACGGCTATCACCGACCTGTCCACGTCGCAGCAGGCCTACCTGGTGTCGCTTGACCAGGAGCACATCGATGCCCTGATCGCCGAGAGCCCCTACTACGTGGAGGCCGTCATCCCGGCCGGCACCTATGCCGGTGTTGACACCGACACCATGACCGTGGCCGTGAGCGCCGTCATCCTGGCTGCCAACGACGTGCCCGAGGACGACGTGTACAACTTCGTCGCGGACATCTTCGCCAGCGCCGATGACGAGACGGCCGCTGCCGCCCATGCCAAGTACAGCGAGCTTTCCAAGGAGAAGGCTGCCTCCGTCACCACGGTGCCCTATCACCCCGGTGCGGCCAAGTACTTCGACGAGCAGTAATAACGGCGGATCGCGACTGCTCGGGCCTGCGCCCTGCGCCGGGCCCGGCGGTGCGGAACCGACATAGTGCGTAAAGCAGAAGTCGCAATGGGGGATGCCTCCATTGCGACTTCTCGATGGAGCGGAGTAAGGACGTGGGACTGTTCAAGAAGAAATACGGAACGAAGGATTCAGGCGAGTATTCCCTGGTGGCAGAGCCAGCCGATGGCGCCGATGTGGCGGCTTCCCTCGATGTGGCCGATGCGGCCGAGGCGGCGCCCGGGGCTCGGGAGGCCATCGAGGCAGCCGATGCGGCGGCCACCATGGCGGCCGAGGCCGACGGCGAGACGCTGGGCTCTATGCTGGAGGACAGCTCGCGGGGCACCGGCGAGGCTGCCGTAGCCAAAGAGGAGCTGCGTGATGCGGGCGATTCCGCTGCCGAGGTGGACGAGATCATGCGCAAGTACGACCGCGAGTCGAACACGCGCATCTGGGAGGGCATTCCCAAGGTGGTCATCTCGGTTCTCATGGCAGCCTTCTCTGTCTACTGCATCTGGATGACGCTGTTCTCGACCGCATTGCCCCAGACGAAGCTCACCTTGTTCGTGGGGCTCATCGTGGTGATCGGCTATCTCATGTACCCGGCCCGCAAGGGCAGGGTGCGCGTGAACTACATCCCCTGGTACGACATCGCCATCATGGCGGTGGGTGCGGCCTGCTTCTTCTATTTCGCCTTCAATGCGCTCGATGTGATCCATATGGGCCAGCGGCTGCAGCCCCTGCAGATCGCCGTGGGCGTCATCGGCATCCTGGTGGTGGCCGAGCTCTGCCGCCGCTGCGTGGGGCTCCCCATCATCGTGGTGGTGTTCGCCCTCATCGTGTATGCGTTCTGGTGGCAGTTCGACCACGGCCTCACGCCGTTCCTGGCCCTGCGCCAGGTGGTGTTCACGCTGTTCTACACCACCGACGGCCTCATCGGCACGCCGGTGAACGTCTGCTATACCTATATCGTGCTGTTCATCATATTCGGCGCGTTCCTGGAGCGCACCGGCATCGCGGCCTTCTTCATCTCGCTGGCCAATAGGTTGGCGGGCTGGTCATCGGGCGGCGCGGCCAAGGTGGCCGTGATCTCGTCGGCCCTGTGCGGCATGGTGTCGGGCTCGTCGGTGGGCAACACGGTGACCACCGGCTCGGTGACCATCCCCATGATGAAGAAGACGGGCTATAAGCCGGAGTTCGCCGGTGCGGTGGAGGCGGCCTCGTCCACGGGCGGCCAGATCATGCCCCCCATCATGGGCGCGGCGGCGTTCCTTATGGCCGAGTACATGGGCATCCCCTACATCGAGGTGGCGGCCAAGGCCATCATACCGGCCCTGCTGTACTTCGCGGGCATCTTCATCACCGTGCACCTGGAGGCCAAGAAGCTGGGGCTGAAGGGCATCCCGCGCAACGAGCTGCCCAAGGCCTCCTATCTGCTGAAGAACTGCTATCTGATCATCCCGCTGGTGCTGCTGGTGTGGCTGGTGGCCAGCGGTGCGCGCACCATGGCCGTATCCGCTGCGCTGTCCATCCTGGGTGCCTTCGTCATCGGCTACATCAACTTCTTCCTGACGGAGCTGCGCGAGCGCAAAGAGGGCGAGACCATGGGGCAGGTGTTCGTCAACGTGACGAAGGTGGCCCTGGCGGCGGCCTACGAGTCGCTGCAGGCCGGCGCCAAGAGCTGCGTGGCCGTGGCCGTGGCCTGCGCCATGGCCGGCATGATTGCCGGCTGCATCACGGTGACGGGCCTGGCCTCCACCCTGGTGAACGTGATCGTGACCGCTGCGGGCGATGCCGTCATCGTGGGCCTGGTGCTGACCATGCTCACCTGCATCGTGCTGGGCATGGGCGTGCCTACCACGGCCAACTACTGCATCATGGCATCCACCACGGCGCCCATCCTCATAGCCATGGGCATCGACCCCATCGCGGCCCATTTCTTCGTGTTCTACTTCGGCATCGTGGCGGATATCACGCCGCCGGTGGCCCTGGCAGCCTATGCCGGCAGCGCCATCGCGCGGTCGAACCCCATGAAGACGGGCGTGAATGCCGCCAAGCTGGCCATCGCGGCCTTCATCGTGCCCTACATCCTGGCCTTCAACCCGGTGATGATACTGG
Source organism: uncultured Eggerthellaceae bacterium (assembly GCA_947564425.1). Lineage (GTDB taxonomy): Bacteria > Actinomycetota > Coriobacteriia > Coriobacteriales > Eggerthellaceae > UBA9715. The sequence continues at coordinate 28,540 of CANOBU010000006.1, read as the reverse complement.
AGGGCTCCTTCGCCTGGTGGCAGCTGGTGCAGGTGATCTGCACCTCGCTGGTGGGGCTCTTCGGCATATCGGCGGCCCTGAACGGCAACCTGTTCTCGAAGATAAACCCGCTGTTCCGCCTGCTGCTGGTGGGCGGCGGCCTGCTGATGATGGATCCGGGCACGTTCTCGGACCTTATCGGCGTGGCGATAATCGCGGCTGTGGTCGTTGCCCAATGGTTCTGGTCGCGTCATAAGGTCCACGGCGGCCCGCGGCCTGCGGCGGCCTAGCCGATTCCCGTTTGCCGCTCGGTTGCGGCGCAATGGCAGGACGGTAACAAACCTCCCGGCAATGCCGGGGGGTTTTCCTTCAACCCTAGAATTGGATTATGCCAGAGGGCAGGGGAGGGCGCCGGATGCGACCTTTCCCAGACGGTTGCGAATGGAAGAGAAAGGATCTGCCATGAAGGGGAACAAGGAACTCATCGATAAGCTGAACTACCTGTTGGCCGGCGAGCTCACCGCCATCAACCAATATATGCTGCATGCCGAGATGTGCGAGGACTGGGGTTACGGGAAGCTGCATGAGGATTTCGAGGGCCGCGCCAAGACCGAGATGCACCATGCCGAGAAGCTGATGGAGCGCATCCTGTTCCTGGACGGCAAGCCCATCGTATCCAACCTGAATGCCATGACCATCGGCGCCAGCGTGTCCGAGCAGGTCGACAACGACCACGGCATGGAGCTGCAGACGGTCAAGGATTACAACGACGCCATCGCCCTGGCGGTGAAGGTGGGGGACAATGCCACGAAGAGCATCCTCGAGGACATCCTGCGCGACGAGGACAACCATGTGGACGAGCTGGAGAACCTGCAGGATCAGATCGAGCAGATGGGCATCCAGATCTTCCTTTCCACCCAGAAGCCGGAAGAATAGCACGGCGAACAGCACGGCAGCGGCAGTATCGGGGATGCGCTAAGGGGGTCCATCATGTATAAACCAGTTATAAGGCAAGAGCGCCAGCGGGAACTCGACGAGAGCATCCATGTGGGCACATGGTACGACCTGAAAGATTTCCTCGTGCCGAAAACCAAGCCAGTGGTGTCGATCTACGTTCCCATCCATCGGACCCAGCGCGAAGGGCGCCGCGACGAGTGGGACCGCATCGAGTTCAAGGACCTGGCGGCCGAGGCCCGGCGCCGTTTGGCGGAATCCTATGAAGAGAGCCAGATCGCGCCTTTGATCGAGCGCCTCGATTACATCCTGGCCCATGAGGACCTGCCGCTGTGGATCGACGCCAGTGCCGGGTTGGCCTTCCTCATAAGCAACGAGAATGCCTATGTGGTGAACCTGACCTTCGCGCCGAAACCGGTGGTCGTGGCGGGCGACGAGTACTATCTGAAGCCGCTCATCCGCAATCTGGCCAACGTGATGGACTACAAGCTGCTGCTGTTGAATGCTGATTTCTTCGCGCTGCTGACCGGCGACTACAACGGCGTGAGCTATGTGCCGCTGCCGAAGAGCGTGAAGGATTACTTCGCCGAGACCTATCCCGAGTTCGACGGCGAGACCACAGCGCTGGATTATTACAGCCTGGAGGACCACGAGCCGCCCTACCATGGCCATAAGTCCCGCAACGATGTGAAGCAGGAAGAGGCCGAGAAGTTCTTCCGCTATGTGAACAAGGCGATGAACGACACCCTGGTGCGCGGCGACGATGCGCCGGTGATCCTGGTGACGGCTCCGGAGCACGACCACCTGTTCCGCGAGATCTGCACCTTCCCCCAGCTGATACCCGAGGGGATCATGAAGGATGCCCGCAACCTGAGCGGCACGGAGCTGCGCGACGGCGCCGTGGCCATCATGCAGGAGCGCCGTGCCGGCCAGCTGGGCGAGCTGAAGGAGCGCTACGGCTACCAGGCATCGAAGGGCACCGCTTCGGACGACCCCGACAAGATCGGCCTGATGCTGGCCGAGCGCATGGTGGACACCCTGTTCCTGGAAGAGGGCAAGGGCATTCCCGGCAGCTTCGACGGCCAGACGGGGGCCGTGGCCTTCGATGGTTCGCGCAATCCGGTTGATGCCGACGAGCTGGACCCGGCGGCCGGCGACATAGCCGATGCCTTCGCCCGGGCCGCCATCGCCCAGGATGCCGACATCGCGGTGCTGGCGGCCGATGCCATGCCGAGCGATACCGGCGTGGCCGCGATCTTCAGGAACTAGCGGCTGCGGGCGGCGAGCAGAGGAGCATGCAGAAGGGGCCTCCCGGGGCCCCTTCTGCTGTGCTCGGGGAGCGCAGCAGGCACAGCATTCGCACACACCCTTCGGTTTCGTGCCGCATCTAAGGGGGAAATGACCTGAAAAGGCACGGTGTGTGCAGTCGGGGAAATTCAGGGGATATCATCGAGGACCGCTTCTACGAGTTCCAGATACCCTTTCCAGAAATCTGTGCGGCAGCGCTCCTCGACCTGCTGGCGATAGCTTGCAAGCCATGGAAGGATGAAACGGTCTCGGAAGCTCCCGGCCGATTCCAATGAGGCCTCCTGAGCCCCCGCGTCCTCGGCGGCAGCGGCCTTCCGGAAGAGGTGCGCTAGGAATTCCAGCTGGACGCCCAGGTAGTCGTAGCGGTTCAGGTGGTTTCCGCTGGAGCCGAGGCCCTCTGCCACATAGCATGAGTTTATCGCCAGCATGAGCTCGACCCCGGTGCCGTCATCGGACATCCAGGCGCCGGCATAGGGGGGCTTGGGTCCCCGTCCGGGGCTCATGCCGCGGAAGGCGAGGGTCCAGTCCACGGCCAGGCATTGCACCAGGCTGTCGAGGGAATCGTCCCCGTGCTGGACGAGGAAGCCCTTCATACGGGCACATCCAGGGGCAGAGGCATCGAGCGATTGCACGGTTTCGACCAGGGAGGGCACCCAGTCGGCATCGGGTACGTTGCTGATTATGCGCGAGAGCGTCTGCAGCGTGTCTGCGAGGCTCCCGTACATGGGGCTGTCGGTGGATGGTTCGCTCATAGGTGGCTCCTTCGTAAGAGGGAAGGGGGGCGGCCGCCCTTTGCGGCGGCCGCCCCAGGAGAGGGCCTATTCGGATTTCGCCAGCACCTTGTCGCGGATGACAAGGAAGGCCAATACGGCCAGGGCGATCGACCCAGCCGTGATGCACAGCTCGACTGCGCTGGGAATGTAGAGCATCGTCGAGTAAAACTCGGCATCAGGGCCGATATGGTGGTAGGCCAGACCCACCTCGGCCTCGCCGGCGAGGATGAACCATAGCTTCTCGCAGATGATGCCCGCTACAGTGCAGACTGCCGCCGCGATGAGGTTCTTGCCCTTGGCGGCGAGGTACAGGGGGATGGCGATTCCCACGATGATGCCTATCCAGAAATAGGGGGCATAGGGGCCGGCGACGATAGCGAGCATCAGGTTGCGCGCCAGGTCGGTGCCGGAGATGAGCCCCGTCAGGGTTTCGGCCAGTACCACGGCGGCCATGGCGATGAGGCCGGCGATGAAAAGGTTCCTGTGCCGCGGCGCGATGGCGGCCAGCAGGGCCGTGCCGCCGGTGAATGCGGCTACCAGAAACGAGGTGACGCTCATGCCCGAGGCCCAGAGGCTGTGGGAGGTGTTGTTGGCCATCATAATGCCCTCGACGGCAATGACGAGGACCGACACGACCATGGCGATAGCGCCGATGGTCTTGTTCGAGGTGCCCTTGGCCAGCATGGAGAGGTACACGATGCCCACGATGATGCTGAGCAGGACCGCCCAGAAGTCGAGCACCGTGAAGGAGGTCAGGTTGAGGGAGGTGATGAGGTTCAGGAACGCCCCGGGATTGCCGAGGTCGAGGATGATCAGGATGCCGGCAGCCGCCATGGTGGGGGCTGCCAGCGCCATGGCGAGCTTCCGCTCGGAGGCATCCATGACCGATCCCTTGAATTCCGAGAACCCGCAGAGAGCCATGAGGCCCGCGGCACATGCCATCATGGCATAGAAGACCGCTACGGAGAAGCCCCAGATATACACATTGCTCAAAGAGGTCACCTGCAGGCCCTGGACCATCTGAACGATCCAGGCCGCCAGGCCGATGCATACGACCACGGCGCTCGCGATGAAGGGCGCCCTGTTCTGTTTGGTGGATTCAGCAGACATATTGACTCCTTAACGGGGAAGGTAATAGACATTCGGTTGCGTGCGCTGGTCGGGGCGCATCACGTAGGCGCCGCCGACGAGCTTCTGCTGCATCTCGGGGGAATCCATGTCACCGAAGATGCGCGCATGGGTGGGGCAGGCCTGGGAGCAGGCGGTGCTGATGTTCCCCTCATCGATGCGGTCGGCGCAGAAGATGCATTTCGTCACGGTTCCCGCCTTGAACTTGCCCTGGCGGGCCTCCTCGTAGGGATTGGCTTCGCTTATCTCGGGGAAGTAGCCGCCGTCCCCGCCGAAGTTGAAGGTGCGCACCTCGTAGGGGCAGGCCGATATGCAGTAGCGGCAGCCGATGCATTTCTCCTCATCGACCATGACGATGCCGTCTTTGCGCTTGTAGGTGGCGCCGGTGGGGCATACCTTCTCGCATACCGCGTTCTCGCAATGGTTGCACAGCGTGGGCATATGCTTGCGGTATGCCTTGGGATACTCGCCCTCCTCTGTGGTGGTCACCTTGCACCAGAACGTCTGGCGCGGCGTGGAGTTCTTCTGCTTGCAGGCTACCGTGCAGGCATTGCAGCCGTTGCAGCGCTCCAAATCTATAATCATACCGTAACGCATGAGCTATTCCGCCTTCCTTATCTTGACGCGGGACGAGATGGAGATGGACCCGCTGACGGTGAAGTAGTTGCCATCTTTTGCGGTGAGCAGCTGGTTGTAGGTGGTGCCGCGCAGGGATGCGGGGTTCAGGTACGGGGACACGTGGCCGCCCTGGGCCGGGAAGCCGAGGCAGTCCTCGCGGATGAGGCCGGTTACCTTGATGGTGCCTTCTGCGGTTTCGCCGAACTGCGATTCCACTACGACCTTGTCGCCGTTCTTCAGTCCGCGTGCCTCGGCGGCGATGGGGTTGATCTGGATGTTCAGGTCGTCGAACTCGTGGTTCTCGACCACTTCGCGCAGCCAAACGTTATCGTCGGCTCCGCCCAGACCCAGGATGCGTGGCGAAATCTTCCAGTTCACGCAGTACATGTCGTAGCCGTCGGCGGTGGATTCCGTGAGGGTATTCTCGTGCCATTCGGGAACCGGGGTGTATTCGGCGTACACCTCATCCATCCTGCCTTCCCAACCGGGCTGCTCGACGCCCCATTTCTCGCAATTGGCCTTGAGGTGACGGCCTACCATGAGGTCGCGGTGGTCGTATACGGGCAGGCGCCCGGCTCCCTGAATGCAGTAGTCGTAGCAATCTTCGATAGGACGCTCGAAAGTCCAGAAGCCGTTCTCGCGGAACCAGTCGATGCCCTTCGCATCATCCTTCGTCGTGGCTTTCAGATAGCGATCGAGGACCTCGGCGTAGGTGTATTCCTTAGTGGGGTCGAGCTGGTAGGGTGTTCCCATGAGGCCGAAGAATCCGGATACGGCCATATTCATGGCGGGGCCCTTCTTCAGGCGGTAGGCGAGCTCCATGACGAATTCCTCGAACTGCACCGTGTTGTAGACGTGCTCGACGGGGCTCTCCTTGTAGTTCACGCCACCTACGCGCAGGGAATCCAGGCCGGCGGTCATGATCTCCTCGATGGGGTGGATCTGCTGGCGTTCGAGCGACGAGTGCTCGGGCAGTATGACATCGCAGAACAGCGAGCATTCGTCCATCAGCAGGCCGGTCGTGAATATGAACGGCACCTTCTTGTAGGCCTGTATGAACATATCGCGGTCGGTATCGGCCATGAATCCGTTCGAGCCGATGGGGAACAGCACGTCGATATCGTAGTCGACGTAATACTTCTCGGGGTCGACGATGGCGCCCATGGCGGTGGTGAGCACCGGGAAGCGTGCGAGGGCCGAGAACTGCTTGCCCGTCATGTCGTTGAAGGGGATGGTGAAGCCGGCACGTATTTCTCGAGGTAGGTGCTCAGCTTCTCCGGCAGGATCACGCCGTCCTCGACCTCGAATTTGGGATGTTCCACGTGGATGAGCGAGCCCGGCACGCCCAAGGCACCCACCAGCATGTTCACCGTATCGGCCACGATATAGGTGCGCTGGCCCTGCATGGTATTCGCCGAGCCGCGGCCGGCCGCCAGGCACACGGGCCGGTAGGGCAGCTCCACGCCGTCGAGCACGATGGTGGAGCCGATCTGGGCAGCCTTGGCGAATTCGGCGGTTACGCGGCGGATATCCTCGGCTGCAATGCCGCATTTCCCCTCGGCCCATTCGGGCGTGGCATCGGCAACCGCCGCCTTCAGCTTCTCGAAGGCGGTCTCGACGGGCGTGCCATCCACGGTATAGGAGCCCTGCAGGGCGATGCTCTGGAAGGTGTCGTCGTAGTCCTTCGCCGCACCGGCACCAGCGTCCCACATCATGGGCTTGCCGGTTGCAGGGTTGCGGTAGTAATCCTGGTCATCCTGGATGAGGTAGGGCAGGTTCGTGCGCTCAAGCAGGTACGGCTCGTCATAGATTTCGAGCTCGTGCAGCAGCACGTTGATCATGGCCATGCAGAAGGCCATATCGCCGCCGGGGCGGATGGGCAGCCATTCACCGTGGGATGCCTCGGTGTTGCAGTGGGGGTCTACCACCACTGTCTTCATCCCGCGCTGCCAGGCATCGGCCATGGCGCGGGAGGGACCGGAGGCGAAGGCCGCGGTGCCGCCCATGTTGCGTCCGAGGGCGATGAGGTAGTTGCAATGGCCCACATCCACGCGGTCGATGAAGGTATTGTTGAACAGTTGGGGCGCATGGTGCACCTCGCAGAGCGGACCGCAGGACATGGCGTAGTTGGGCGTACCCATGATGGCGGTGTAGAGCTTCTGGAAGGGGCCCTCGTGCAGCGTGTCGCCGAAGCCGTACATGAACATATGGCGGCGCGGGTCCTTGGCGAAGCATTCCTCCATCTTGTGGAAGATGGTCTCCTTCGCCTCCTCCATCGATATCTCCTGCCACTGGGGATCCACGTCGAGGCCTTTCTCGGGGTTGGTGCGCTTCACCGGCACCTTGCAGCGGTAGGGGTCGTAGAGGTTCATCAGCTGGGCAGCGCCCCGGGGGCACATGGTTCCCTGGTTGGCAGGATGGTCCATGTTCCCGCGGATCTCCACTGCCACGCCGTTGACCACCTTCACCTCCATGCCGCAGTTGGTGAAAATGCAGGTTCCGCAGAACGTCTTGACCCATTTCCCGTCATCCGGCTCTTCCGCAGCCATGGCCAGGGAGGGGCCGCTGTCGAGCGAGACTCCGGCACCCAAGGCCGCGGCTGCCGCTATGGCTGCCGACCCCTTGAGGAAACCGCGCCTGCTCAGCCCTTCTGAGACCGTTCCCATATTCCTCTCCTTCTCTTCAGATTACGCGCGCAGAGCGCCTCTGCCTTCAGCATAGGAAGGGGAGGTGAGGTTGGGAATAAGTGGTGGTTCTACAGCCTATCAACACGGAGTTGATAGGTATGCGGGGACGTCATCCCAGGATGCCGCCGATGCATTCCACGATGCGTTCGATGTAGGGGGGTCGGGGGTCCGCGGTTATGGCAACCAGGTGCACGCGGATGGTGTTCTGGATGGGCACGCTGATGGCAGTGGGGGTGCAGGCGGATCCCACCGATACCATGACCGCTTCGGGGAACCTGTCCAGAAGATTGCCGGCACTGCCTTTATATGCGAAATCGGGACCTCCGTATTCGGCCAGCAGCCTGCAGGCTATCTCCTCGGCCATGGGGTCGTTGAAGCATAGGATGCGCTCGCGGGCAAGCTCTGCGCGGCTGATACTCTTCTTTGAGGCGAGGGGATGCGATGCGGCGACGCGGGCCACTATGGGCATGCTGCAGAGCTCGGTTGCCACGAAGCGCTCGTCCGCCAGGTACTCGCCCATGCGATAGTCGGGCACGGTGGCCACCATAATCGTGGTCTCGAGCGCTTCATCGGGCAGTTGGTGCGCATAATCGATCAAGTCGAGCGAATTGGTTTCCGAGGCTTCGATCCTGATATGCGGGAACTCCTCATGGATGCGTTGAAGCAACAGGGGGAGTGCGTCCGTCACGGTGAACAAGGCGGGCATGCGCAGGTTCACGATATCGTCTTTGCGTTGAGCGGACTCTATAGAGAGCAGTGTTACAGCCCGCAGGTACTCTTCATAGGCATCCCATATCTTCCGGGCGTGGGGCAGGAACCGCTTGCCATCGCCCGAAAGCGCCATTCCTTTGCTCGTTCGCCGGAAGAGGGTCAGGCCCGTTTCCTTCTCGAGTTGCGAGATGCTGCGGCTGAGCCCTTGCGGCGAGATGAAGAGGTTGGCGGCGGATTGGTTGATCGAATGGGTTTCAGCGATATCGAGGAAATGCCGTATCTGGTTGATATGCATGATATCGTTTCCTAATCGGCGTTCTTGGCAGCTTATTCGGATTATAGGTACTCTGATGCCGCTGCGCAATCGCAAGCGGGCAGTGGGAGCGGGGCACGATGCGCTGGTGCGGGCTCAGTCGAGGCGGCGCAGGGTGGCGCGCGACTTGCCGGCGCGCTTGGCCACGTACAGGGCCTCGTCGGCCACCTGGTACAGCTCGTCGAAGGTGACGGGATAACGGGTGCAGCCGGCGGCGCCTATGGTTATGGAGGGGTTCAGGCCCTCGGGCATATCGGCCGGCCGCTCGCCCGGGCCGTAGAGGCCGCCCGACAGCTGGGCCAGCACGCGATCGAGGGCCGGGCCGGGGCCCAGGCCGGGGGCGAATATGGCGAATTCGTCGCCGCCGATGCGCGCGACGATGTCGTCCTTGCGCATCTTCCGGCACAGGAAGCGGGCTATCTCCTGCAGCACGCGGTCGCCCTCGGGGTGGCCGAAACCGTCGTTCACCTGCTTGAAATCATCGGCATCGATGAGGAACAGGCTGCATCCGGTCGCGCATTCGCCGCCCGCGAGCGCCTGTTCGATGCGCGCCATGGCCGCCTTGCGGTTGAAGATGCCGGTAAGGCCGTCCAGCTCGGCCATGCGCCGCAGGTTGGCTTCGCGCATGACCATCTCGTGGGTATCCAGCAGCCGGCCGACGTGGCGCGTGGGCTGCCCTTCGCCATCGAACAGGACGAAGGATTGGTAGCGGCACCAGATGGGATTGCCCTGGTCGTCGGGCAGCGAGGTTTCCATATCGATGAAATCGCCCTGCTCTATGACCTCCTGCAGCCCCTCGGCATCGTGGGCGGTCAGGTCGATGTCGCATTCCCTGCTGCAGCGCTTCTTCAAGATGAGGTCGCAGGAGCGGGGCTCGCGGTTGAAGCGGGCTGCGAAATCGCCGAACAGGTCGCCGGTCTGCTCTTGGCAGGAAATATCGAACACGACATCGCCCGAGAGCATCGTGAGCATGGCCACCCGCTCCTCGGAGCGCTCGAGCTGCCGCTGGTACTCCATCTTCTCGGTGATATCGATGATGGTGACGTAGAACCAGGCAGTGCCGTCTTCGTCCACCACGTAGCGCCCGCGGTCGTCGACCCAGAGCTCCCGGCCATCAGGGCGGTTCAGGCGGTAGGTGACCGCATCGGTGTCGCCCACGCGTATCTGCTCGGTTATCTCGTCTATCACGCGTTGGCGATCGTCGGGGTGCACCATGCCCGGGAAGATGTTGCCGGTGATGGTGCAGAACTCATCGTAGGTAGCGCAGTTGAACATGGCCAGCACGTCGCGGCTGACATAGTCGATGGTGCCCACATCATCGGCGCGGTAGCGGAACAGGCCGCCGGGTATGCGGTCCAGGAATTCCTGCGATACCTCGTCCTCGATGGCGCATCCGTCATGGGATCCGAGCTTTCCTGCGGTGATGCGGTGGAATGTCGTCATATCAGTCCCCTAACCATGTCTGCACTGACATTCTATCCCTGCTTCGCCCCTTCGGCACGGGATATGTTCGTATTTCATAAGTCGATTGCTTATATAACTGCCGGATTTGCGCCCCGCAGTCCCCATGCCGCCGATTTCCTGCGATACTGGAAGCGATACGGGACTGGGAGGAACTGCCATGGATTTCTGCGAGGCTATCGCTGCGAAGATAGCGGAATACGATGTGGATGCCGCCGATGGGGGCGTGCCGGGGTTCGATGCATGGGACCGCGCTGCCCGGGATTACCTGGAGGATGTGCGCAAGCGCCTGCTGGCCGGCGAGGGTGCCGCATCGGTGTATGCCCGGCTGAAGGACGAGCTGCCCCGTTTGGAGGAGCTCGTCGAGGCCGAGGAGGCTTGCTATACCTTCGATTGGTACGACGACCATCACTACATCAAGATCTACTCGGGCCAGGTTCAGGCCTGCAAGGCGGCCCTGGCCCTTTATGAGGCCTGCGAGGGGTAAGAGGGTTTGTGCAGTGACAGCCCGGAGAGGTGGCGGCAGCAGCCGGCCGGCCATGCCCTTCGGGATTTACTTCGCCGAATCCCTGCGGGCATGGCCGGCCGCCCGCTGCCGCCACCCCTCCAGGCTGTAGGATATCCGGCATTCGTCGCCCTTGACCTTTCCGTTGCGTGAGGGTTCATACTGGGGCTATCGGAGGTGAGCAATGGGAAGCGCCTGTTCGCATGAAGACGGCAAGACCATCGGGCAACTGGCTGCCCTGTCCGGCATGAGCGCCCGCACGCTTCGCTATTACGAGGAGGTGGGCCTGCTGTCGCCCCGGCGCACGCCGGCGGGCTATCGCCTGTACTCGCGTGCGGATGAGAGGCGCCTGGCCCAGATCGCGGCCATGCGCGCCTGCGGGCTGCCCCTTGCGACCATCTGCCGGCTCATCGGCGATCCGGAGGCCGATGTGCACGGTGCTTTGCAAGAGCACCTCCGATCCCTGCGCAGGCAGGGCGATTCCCTGCAGGCCGCCATAGAGCGGACTGCGGCGGCATTGGAGGCCATAGAAAGGATCAAGGGTATGGATACGCAAGATGCATTCGAGGAGCTGAAGAAGCAGGGGCTCGAGGATTTCGAGCAGACGTACGGCCGCGAGGCGCGCGAGCGCTACGGCGAGGAGGCTATCGAGGAGGCCAATGCGCGCATGATGGCGCTTTCCAAGGACGAGTGGGATGCAAAGGAGCTGTTGGAGGAATCGATAAAGGTGCAGCTGCGCCTGGCTTTGGCGGCAGGCGATGCGGCCGGTGCAGAGGCCCGCGAGCTGGCGCGCATGCACGAGCGCTGGATAGCCGTGCACTGGGGCGAGGGCTACGGGAAGGATGCGTACCTGGGCCTCGTGCGCGGGTACCTGGCCGACCCGCGGTTCATCGCCTATTACGATGATGCCGCCGGCGAGGGCGCCACAGAGTTCCTGGTAAGGGCCATCGAGGCCTATCAGGGAGCCTAGCTGAGCGTCCCCAGCCGCTGCCTCTAGCCTTCGAGCTCCTGTTCGAGGCGGCGGCGCTGCTTGATGACATCGTTGATGCTCAGGGCTATGAAGAAGAGGCCCAGGGCGAAGCCCATGATGAAGAACACGATGCCCATGGCGATATCGCCGAACCATGCCACCTGGTCGAGCCCTACTATCTGCACCTCGGCCAGGATGCGCATGGCGCAGGTGAGCAGCCCCACGACGGCGCCGCAGGCAACCGCGAACAGGCAGGCGAAGTCCCAGGGGATGCGGTCGACCTCGGCGAAGCGCTTGTGGGTCGAGAAATACCCGGCCCGTGTCTGCAACGCGATGCTGACGATACCGGCAGCCAGGATGGTAAGCGTGAGCGGCAGCTGCACGGGTACGAGGTTCTGGCCGAGCGGCGTGAGGATGGGATGGTCGGTGGTGGCTGCCACCTGGTCCAGCATGATCCCATAATACATGCTGATAACCGAGCCGACGATCAGGATGCAGGCGGCTATACGCGCTATGCGGCTGTCCTCGGCCTCGAGCCGCTCGTCCTTCGGCCCCATGATCTCGTTCCATTTCCTTGTCAGGTACATGATCGCCCCCTATTCCCAGAAAAGGTCGTCGAGTGTGCATCCCAGCGCTTTGCAGATACCCAGGCACAGCTTCAGGCTGGGATTGTAGCGCCCTGCCTCGATGAGGCCGATGGTCTGGCGCGTCGCATCGACCGCATCGGCAAGCTGCTGCTGCGAGAGCCCTGCTTGTTGGCGTGCGCTGCGCAGCCGTTCGTTCCTCCCGGTTTCCATCGTGTTCTCCTGTGCTATCCATGGATGCAAAATATATATTGCATGACAATTATATATTGCATTTTGAATGCGTCAAGGGCGCCGTTGGGGTTTTTCTGGTCACTATCCCGACTTTTTAGAGCCTTTTCAGGGGATTGGGCCTTCTGCGGCATCTTCTATTCGCGGTGCCTTCAGCATAAGGCCAGGTCAGCTTTTGGAGGGTAGTCCCGGGGGCACTGGTTTCGACCGAATAAGGTCTAAAAACTTGCGATTGTGACCATCGAGCGACCTTTTTCGGGAAGCTAACGGGATTCCCCTGGCAGAACCCCGTCGTTTGTCACCGTGCGATGACAAACGACGGGACCTTTCCTGCCTTGAGGGTCTGGCAGCGGGCCTATGGGTATAATCGGGAAAAGAGCGGATTCCTTGGCCGTGGGCGGCCCATGCCCGGCCGGGGATGCGGCGAGGGAAAGGAAGCTCCCGATGGGACGTTCAGGCGGCGGTGGCGGTTTCGGCGGAGGCGGCTTCGGAGGCGGCTTCGGCGGTGGCGGCGGCATCGGCGGGGGATTCTCCGGGGGCAGCGGCTGGTCTGGCGGCGGCTTCGGCGGCGGCCGTTCCGGCGGCCCCATGCCCGGCGGCTATTCGGGCGGCGGAGGCGGCAACGGCTTTCTCGGCGGATTGATCCTGGGCAGCTTGCTGGGGGATTCCCGTGGTGGGGGAGGTTCGGTTCCGCCGACGGGCCCGCAGCGGCCGGGCCCCGATGGCCCGGGCCCGCAGCACCCGGGGAAGGGTCCATCCTCGGGCGGCGGATGCCTGTCCGTCATCATCGTCATCATCTGCGCCGTCATCCTGGTAGCCGTCCTGTCGGCTGTGATGGGAGGCGCCTCCGGCGGCACGCGGACGTCCTCGACGGTGGAGCGCACGCCCCTGCCGCTGGGCACCGTGCAGAATACCGGCTATTTCCAGGATGATGACGGCAGCTGGATCGGCGACCCGGGCGAGCTCGACCAGGCCATGCGCCAGTTCTGCCTGGATACCGGCGTGGTACCGTATCTGATCATAGTGCCCAACGGCCAGGTGACGAGCCGCGATGCGCTCACCCAGCAGGCCACGGCCTATTACCAGGAGCACTACGATGACGGCGACCATTTCGTGCTGGCCTTCTGCGACGATGGCAAGGGCCGCTTCAACGCCGGCTACTATGTGGGCGCGCAGGCGAAGTCGGTCATGGATTCCGAGGCCCTGGATATTTTCGCCGAGTACCTGTCCATCAACTACGACGATTGGGACTTGACCGAGACCGAGATATTCGCGAATACCTACCGCGAGACGGCCGAGCGCATCATGACCACCGATGCCGACCGCATGATGCCGGCCTATATCGCAGGGGCGGCGGCCGTTGCCGTCGTAGCCATCGGCCTTGTCGTGTACTTCACCCTGAAGCGCCGCCGCGAGGCCCGGGAACGCGAGCAGAAACGCCAGCAGGAGATCCTAAGCACGCCGCTGGAGAAGTTCGAGGACCACTCCGTAGAGGAGCTTGCCCGGGAATACGAGCAGTCCCGCGAAGCGGCGAAGGGGGAGGACGGGGCTCCGCAGCAGCCCGGTGCACCCGGCTCGCCTGGGGCTTTCGAGAAGTTCGGCGACGAGCAGCTGGAGCAACTGGAGCGCAAGTACAATGGTGACGAATCGGATAACGCTCGCTGATGCCGCCGGGCGCAGCGCCCGCTTGGGGCACAATGGAAACGCTTACCGTACAAGGGCACAACGCGCAAAGGGCGCGGGCCGGAAAGATTGGAGACAGCAATGGCAGGGATAATCGACCGCTTCACCACCATCATCAAGGCCAATATCAACGATCTGCTGGATAAGGCGGAGGACCCCTCGAAGATGATCGAGCAGTACATGCGCGACCTCACCGAGAGCCTGGCCGAGGTGAAGGAGGCTACGGCCGGCGTGATGGCCGAGGAGGCCCGTTGCAAGCGACTGGTGGACGACAACGCCGTGCAGATCGACAAATACGAGGAACTGGCCCGCAAGGCCCTGGCTGCCGGCAACGAGGATGACGCCCGCGTGTTCCTGAAGAAGAAGCAGGAGCTGGAGGGCAAGAACGAGGGTCTGCAGACGGCCTACGCCGCCGCAGCGGAGAACGCCTCGAAGATGCGCCAGATGCATGACAAGCTGGTCAGCGACATCGAGACCCTGCAGGAGCGCAAGGAGGTCATCAAGGCCAAGGCCGCCGTGGCCAAGACCCAGGAGAAGGTGAACAAGATGACCTCCGGCACCGACCGGGCCGAGGGGGCCATGGACGCCTTCGAGCGCATGGAGGCGAAGACCGATGCTATGCTGGATCGGGCCAATGCCATGAGCCAGCTGAACGAGCAACCCAAGAGCGAGACCGAGGAGCTCGAGAAAAAGTACGAGTCTATGGGCGTGGACGCCAGCGTGGAGGACGACCTGGCCCGCTTGAAGGCCGAGATGGGCATGGAATAGGGGATTCCCGCAGCCGAAGCCTATCCCTCCCGCAGTTTGGCGGCGGCTTCGGCGCGCTGGCGGCAGACATCGGCCCATATGGGCATCTTGCCCAGGTCGGCGGCCAGCTGGGCCAGCGCCTCGGGGATGGCGATGCCCTGGGGGCACATGCGCGTGCATGCGCCGCAGGCGATGCAGTCCTGGGCCCGCTGCCCCTCGGGCACCGCATCCATCTGCATCGATACGGTGAAGCTGGTATCGAACTGCAGGTCGTTGTAGGAGGCCAGCAGCAAGGGGATGTCGATGCCCTGGGGGCAGCTGTCGGTGCAGTAGCGGCAGGCCGTGCAGGGCACGCCGCCCTTGAGGGATTCGGCGACATCCATCAGCAGCCCCTCCTCGGCTGCGGGCAGGGGTTCGGCGCTTTGGAAGATGGCGCAGTTCTGCCGCACCTGGGCCAGGTCGGACATGCCGCTCAGGATCACCTTCACAGAAGGGATGCCCAGAAGCCAGCGGAACGACCACTCCGCTGCCGTGCGCCCGGGGGCTGCCGCATCCAGGCGCGCCCGGGGCGGCTCGAGCAGGGAGGCCAGCTTGCCCCCGCGCAAGGGCTCCATGACCACGATGGGGATGCCGGCATCTTCCAGCAGGGCCGTCTTGGCGGCGGCATCCTGCAGCGTCCAGTCGAGGTAGTTCAGCTGGATCTGGCAGAATTCCATGATGCTGCCGCCGGCGAAGAGGGCGGCGGTATCCGGGTCGCGGGCCTGCAGCTCGGCGTATTTGCGGGCACCGTAGTCGAGGAAGGCCGCCAGGGTCTCCGGGCGCCCATGGCACGAGAAGCCCAGGTGGCGGATGCGCCCGCGGCGCTTCTGCTCGATGAAGTAGTCGGCGATGCCCCATTGCGCATCGGTGTACACATCGATGGAGGCCTCGTAGACGTTATGCAGCAGGTAGAAGTCGAAGTGCTCCACGCCGCATTTCTGCAGCTGCTCCTCGAAGACGGCCTGCGGGTCGTAGGCATCGGCGATCTGGTGGCCGGGGTACTTGGTGGCAAGCAGGAAGTTGTCGCGCGGATAGCGGGCGAGGGACCTGCCCAGGACCACCTCGGACATGCCCCCGTGATAGGGGTAGGCGGTATCGAAGTAGTTCACGCCGGCGGCCAAGGCGGCATCGACCATATCGTCTACCTGCCCCTGGTCGATAGCCGCGCTATCGCCGTCCAGGATGGGCAGGCGCATAGCGCCGAACCCCAGCCTCCCAACCTCGTTGCCCAAGAAGTCGTTCATCAGCATGGTATCTCCCGTCGCCGTCGGTTCGTCTGCTCTTATCGTAGCACGCAGCAGCGCACGCAGGCGCCGGGGGAGAGAGGCGGAAATCGTCCGGCAGGGGCAGGTCAGCGGGGTGCCACGGGAATGCGGATCACCGTCTTCAGGCGCTCGGCGGCGGTGCGGCGCGGGTCCGAGAGGTAGATCTCGTGGTGCAGGCGCCCGTGGCCGTGATCGAACGCGCAGCCGGCTTCATCGGCGAAGGATTCCATGGCCTCGATGGTCGCAGGTTCGCTGTCGTAGGGACCCAGATGCATGCATTGGACGCAGAGGCCCTCGTCGACGGCAAGGAATTCCGCGGCATCGAAGATCGCGCCCTTCTTGCGGGCAGCCTCGGCCTTCGCCCATTCCAGCACATCCTCCGTTGCGAATTCGGGCAGCCGGATGCAGCTGGTCCATTCCAGCCGGTCCTTCCGGGAGGGGTCGAACAGGCTGTCGCCCGCGGTCTTCCAGAACCCCTCGAGCGGGGGCACGGTGTATTCGAAGTAGCCATCGATGGCATGCCCCGATCTCGGGGCCATCTTTATGGTGAACGAGATGCCGTAGAGCACTTGGAGCGCCTGCTGGTAGCTGCCGCCTTCGGCGTTCGGGTCCTCCTTCCCGCGCACGGCGACGTAATTCATGGGAGGCACCGTGATCAGTGCGGGCTTCCGCCCCGGGCGGTAGAGGTCCTTGTATTCCCTCTTGTAGTCGAATGCCATGGATTCTCCGATCTTAGGGCGCAGGGGCGGTTTCGCAGCTATTATGGCAGCGAAACCGCCCCTGCGCCACCCTCCGCCGGCAACGATCCGTTGCATCGATGGCAACGGCCTTTCCTGGGAAAGCGCCCTTTTCGCGCGCGTGGAGGTGCCCTTCCGCAACGCTTCCTTTATGCAAGATAGCTATTCCAGCAATGGGGAAGGGCGTGCGGTGTCGAAGGATGTTCGCGAGATGCCTGTCACGTCCCCGTCATGCATCGGCGATGAGGATGCCGAGTTTTCGGGCGAAGGCGGCGGCTTGGTGGGTATCCATCTTGCAGCCGCGGACCTCGGCCATGGAATCCGAGGTTACGATGCCGTCGATGAGGCAGGTGGTCATGTCTATGCCCAGAAGGCTGGTCCCGAAGAGGTTCGCCCCGCTGAGCCTGCAATCATCGAGCCGCACCGACGAGAGCTCCGCATCCCCTATGTCGCTTCCCGTAAAGTCGCAGGTGGCAGCGCTGACGGCCTTCCAGCGGGAACGGCCCATGGAGGCAAAGGAGAGATTGCATCCCTGCAGGCAGACGTTCTCGAGGAGCGCTTCGATGAACAGGGAGCCTGTCAGCTTGCAGTTCCTGAATTCGCAGCGGCGAAACCCTGCCAGCTCGAAGGAGGAATTGGAAAAGTCACAGCCTTCGAAAAGGACATCCTCGAACAGCGACGATGAGAAATCGCAGGCGGAGAGGATGCAATCGGCCACGAGGCATCCTTTCATCTCCAAATCGGGAAAGTCCTGCCCCTCGGTCTGCAGGCTGCAGATGCGCGATGAGGCAATGGCATCGCTCCGATGCAGGTCGGATACGGGTTCGGCGAGCCTGTCGACGGGTCCGACCCTCGGCTTCGCCGGGGGTTTCTTCGGGGCGTGCTTCTCGTATGATTCCGCGAGCATCTTCTGGTCGAGCAACGGCTCCCACCGCCTTCAAGGGGACATCCTGCGTTCTCTTGCATGATAGCGGCAACGGCGCCCCTTTCCGTTACAATCTCCCCTTGATCGTTTTTCGCTGGACAGGAGGCGCCGCAATGGGTGGGATCGGAAACGGAGATGCATCGGTCGGTGCGCCTGTCGCCATCCGTGTGGCGACCGCCGATGATGCGCAGGCGATTGCGGGGATCTACCGCCCTTACGTTCAGGAGACGGCGGTGACCTTCGAGTGCACGGCGCCGGGCGAGGACGAGATGCGCCATTGCGGCAGCAAGTTCGGCCGGTGGTACAGCATCGCCTGGATACAGAAGGACATCGGCCCCCACGGCCCCGCCCCGCAGCCCATAAGCGCCTTCCGCCCTTAAGGGCCCAAGCTGCCCGCGGGGCCGGTGCGCCCCAGTTCGCCGGACCATTACGTTTCGGCAATGGGAACCCTTCGACCCGGGGCTGTACAGGCGCCCCCGATTCCTTGAAGGCTAAAGTTGAAGCATCGAGGGAAGGGGTCTGCCATGTTGTGCTCGAACGGATTCTGCAAAGCGGGCCGGGCTGCTGCGGCGGCCTCGGCCGTTCCAGCGGCACTGGCCTTGCTCCTGGGCGTGGTGCTGTGGGGCTTCCCGGCTCTGGCCTGGAGCGCCCAGGATGATGGGACCGCGGCCCTGCAGGCCGCCGAGACGGCGGATGCAGCGGACGGCGCCGAGGCGAGCCCCTTCGCCGGCGGCAGCGGCACGGCAGAAGACCCCTTCACAATAGCCACCGCGGCGCAGCTGGCGGCCTTCCGCGATGCGGTGAATGCCGGCAGCTCCTATGCGGGCAAGGCCATCGCCCTGACGGCCGACATCGACCTGGGCGGCAGCCCTTGGACGCCCATCGGGGCCTCGGTGCGATCCGGCAGCGGCGTGAAGGGGGGCAGCACCCCCTTCGCCGGTACCTTCGACGGCGGCGGCCATAGGGTGACCGGGCTGGTCATCGCCCCTGCGGCGGCCCCGGCCGACGGCCCCGATTACGCCCTGGGGCTGTTCGGCGCCGTCATGGGCGGCACTGTGAAGGATCTCGTGCTGCCGGATGTATCCATCGCAGCGCCCCAGAGCGAGCTGGCCGGCGGGGCCGTGGGGCTGCTGGGCGACGGCGGCATCGTATCAGGTGTGACCGTAGGCGGCTCTATAGCGGCGAAGTGCGGCGCCGGGGGCATCGTGGGGCGCCTGGTGGCCCACGGTGCCATCGCCGGCTGCACCAATGATGCCGAGGTCACCGTGACCGGCGGCTCTGGCAATGCGGGCGGTATCGTGGGGGCGGCCTACTACTCGCCCGAGGGCTCCCTCATGACCATTGCGGACTGCGTGAACAACGGCATCATCACCGGCGTGAACGATACGGGCGGCATCGCGGGGCTGTGCTGCGCCTTCGTGTCGGGCTGCACCAACAAGGGCGCCGTCAACGGGAACGGCTACGCCGTGGGCGGCATCGCCGGCGAGCTGAAGAACCGCGGCGGCATCACCCATTGCACCAATGCCGCCACCGTGACCAACAGCTCCGCCGCCAAGCCCTACGGCACCGGCGGCATCGTGGGTTGGGTGCGCTATGACGGCACGGCACCGGCCTATGCGCTGTCGGCCCCCATACCCGTGGCCGACAACCTGAACACCGGCGCTGTGAACGCCGCCACGGGCTACGGCGTGGGCGGCATCGCCGGCGTGCTGTACAGCGCGGGCACGGTGACGGGGAACCAGAACGATGCCCCGGCCCTGAGGGGCGTCCAGTTCATCGGCGGCATCGTGGGCAACCTGCAGGATCAGGGCGCCTCGTCGCTGCCGGCCTCGGTGCCTGAAGGGGCCCGGGTTGCCAACAACGTGTCAACCACGCCCCTGACGGCCATGGAGGGGGCTCTGAAGGATGCCATCGCCTACAACAACGACAGCTCGCTCTTCACGGTGGAAGGCAACGGCGAGGCCTGGGTGGCCCAGCGCCAGTCGACGGGGGGTACGCTGTATGCATCGCTGCCGGCCGTCTTCGCAGCCGCCGTGGACGGCGACAGGATCACGCTGGTGGCCGATGCCCGCAACGTCGGCAAGCTGAAGGAGCCGACCGGCTTCGATGTGACGTTGGATCTGAACGGCTGCAATGTGGAGTTCGCCCCCGGCGGCGGCATCACGGCCGATGGGGGTACGGTGACCGTGACCGGCACGGGCGATGTGTACGCCCTTGCCGCCGACGGCACCATCGACCCCGCGCCCAACTTGTTCTTCGAGGTTTCGCCTGCCGGGAAGGCCCAGGGCAGGGTGCTGCTGGAGGGCGGTATCTACCCGACCGATGTGTCGGCCTATGCGGCCCCGGGGTTCAAGGCCCTGGCCCTTCATGAGCCCGATGCCGTGGGCAACCGCTACGTGGTGGCGGCCGAGCAGCCGCCGGCGCCCGAAACGCCCGATAAACCCGCCATCCCTGTGAACCCGGTGGCTCCGACGACCCCGACTACCCCGACGAACCCTGCGAATCCGAACCAGCCCGCCGCCCACGGGTCTGCGGACAAACCGGATCTTCCCGGTTCCGCCACCCATCCTGCCTCGACCGCCCAGAGCGGCCGCGGGACGGCATCGCAGGTGCAGGCATCCACCGATAATGCGCAACAGCCGGCGCCCCGGACCTCCGCAACGCCCCAGACATCCGACCAGATGGGCATCCTGGCAGCGGCATTGGCCGCTATCGTGGTGTTGGCGGCCGTCGCAATCGCCTGGATTTCCTATCGCAACCGGCGCTCCCGGTAAGGTAGCAGGGGCGTTCAGGAATGCGCTGAAAGCGAACGGTTCCTGTCACCCTCGGTAGGTCAGCGGCGCCCCAGGAAGCGGTCGAGCTCGGCGGTGAAGGACCTCTTCTGCAGCGTGCGCGACAGGTAGACGACGGTTGCGGTGCGGCCCTTCACGGCGAAGGCGGCGCGGAACGGGCCGGCCGGCCCCGCGTTGATGCGGCATTCCCAGAGGGGAAGCCCCTCCCAGCGCGCCGAGGTGGCGAATTTCGATTTGAACAGGTTGTTCTCGAGTTGACTTATGATCGTGCGCGTAGCATGCCGTTCCAGGCCGGGGTTCTTTCGCAGCAGCCCCTCGCATCCGCGCTTGTCGAATGCGACCTCGTAGGGACCGATTGCCATGGTGCCTGCTTGCGTCATCCCGCCCGGCGCACCTCCTCGACGTAGGCCCGGGTGCTGCGGGGGAACTCCCGTTTGAAGGCCTCCTTCACCAGGCGCTTGCCCGCGGGCCCGAAGGGCAGCGCGGTCCGCCGGGCCTCGAACCCCTCCTCGATGAGCACCCATCCGTCGCCTTCGCGCTGCAGGGCCACCGACCGGTCTTTCTTGAAGGTGCGCAAGGCGATTTCCTGTAGGCGCTTGTCGGAAGCCGCATTGAACAGCTTCGCCTGGGCCTGCTTTATGGGCATGAGCTTCATGTCGCCTCTCTTTCGCAAGACAGCCGCCCATCGCGGCGCGGGTGCTTCCCGGCGCGCCGGCAGGCGGCCGATGGCATGGTGCCGTCGTCATCGGCGCCGATGCGCTGTCAGGAAGGTCGCCTCTGCCTTTCCAACCCTATGCTACTGCACCTGCGGGTGCGGCCGGCAGAGCGGGTTTCCCCTGTTGCATAACCGTGGCAAGGACGTAGCGGGGGGATAACGGGGAAGGGGCGGGGCCGTTCGGCTTCGTCGGCTGCTTCCCGGATGTGCCTCCAACGGGTTGCGGCCGATTTCCCGTATCTCGGTTGCACATAGCCATCTTTTATTTCCGGAGTCTGCGGAGGCCGCAGGCGAGGTAGTGGCCGCAGCCGGCCAGGGCCGCGGCCATGGCGGCGTACTGGAGTGCCGTGGCGGCGGCATCCGGGTCGATGAAGGCGAAACGGGCCTGCAGCGTCATGTACGACCAGATGCCCAGCGTCGCGAAGGAATATACCCCGTAGCAGAGGCCCAGGGCGAACAGGGCCCGGCCCGCCCATTTTGCAGCGGTGTTGCAGGACAGCTTGCCGAAGGCCTCCTGCAGATGCATGCCGCTATGCAGGAAGGCCAGAACGAAGGTCCAATAGGAGGCGGCCAGGTGCACCAGCCGCGCCCAGGCCGCCCCTGGGATGGCGGGCAGCCACGCGAAGGCGTGCTCGGAGAGCACGAGGGAGCTGGCCGCCAGGGCGATGACGCCGCAGAGCAGGGCCAGTTCGAGAGTCAGGTTAACGCAGGCCATGGCATCATGCCTTGTGAGCAAGGCGCCTATCCGTCGCGTGTTCAGGGCAATGTGCACTGCGACGAGGACGAAAGCGGCGATTTCTGCTCATTCGTGCACCGGACCGTAGATGGCCGGCAATACCGCCAGGACGAGGAAGGCCCCGGCCAGCAGCCCATCGACGACCCGCCTCGCCGTGCGTCGCTTCACTACTCGAGCTCCAGGCCGTCGATCCAGGCATCCACTTCGCCCATATGGGAGGCAACGGTGTCGCCCGGGATCGTTACGCCCTCCAGGAACGCGGTGCCCCGCATCCGCCGATGGCCAGCGAGGCCAATGCCGTCGCCCCTGTCATAAGGCCCATCTTCACGAATCTCCTCCTGTCGATGGTTTCCATGGAACCTGTCTCCTTTCCGCCTTTTCCGCCGGGTCGTTCTCCTACCGGCGATTTCATGCTAAAGTCGGTACAAGATTGAATCGCGTTTGACATGCTAGTAGTTAAAGCTAACTTCATGTCAAGAGGAAATCATCCGAATTCTGAAGGAAGTGGAATCATGCTCTACACCATAGGCGATGCTGCCAAGAAGCTGGGGGTGGCGCCCTCGGCCCTGCGCTACTACGACAAGGAGGGGCTGCTGCCCCATATGGAGCGGTCGAGCGGCGGCACGCGCATGTTCACCGACGATGATCTGGAATGGTTCCATTTCATCGAGAAGCTGAAGCGCAGCGGTATGCCCATCAAGGAGATAAAGCACTATGTGGACCTGTACCTGGAGGGCGATTCCACCATCGAGGAGCGCCGGGAGCTCGTCTACGCGCGGCGGGATGCGGTGGAGCGCGAGCTGGCGGAGCTGCAGGATACCTTCGATTTCATAACCTACAAGTGCTGGTATTACGATGAGGCCGTCAAAGCCGGCTCGACCGATGTGCCCCACAACATGCCCCTCGAGGATATGCCGCCCAAGATCCGCGAGATCAAGGAGCGCTGCGGCATCAGCAGGTACTGATGCCGTCTATTCGGTAACGGTCCGGATACCGCCCATGCCCGTATGGGGAAAGATGGCCTCCGAGGCTTCAGCGCCTCCCTCACAAGTGCTAACATGACCAGGGAAATAATGCGACTGCGAGAAGGACAGGTTGACGTGCTAGAACTGAAAGACATAGTTTTCGAGGTTCCGCTGGAATCGGATCCGAGCTGCAAGAAGCGCATCATCGACGGGCTGTCGCTTACGGTGGAGGATGACCGCTTCATCGTGATCACCGGCCCGAACGGCGGCGGGAAATCGACGCTTGCCAAGCTGGTCATGGGCATCGAGAAGCCCACATCGGGGACCATCCTGTTCGACGGGCAGGATATCACCGATGCCTCCATCACCGAGCGCGCGAAGCTGGGAATAGGCTACGGCTTCCAGCAGCCCGCCCGTTTCAAGGGTATGACCGTGAAGAAGCTGCTCGATATCGCGGCCGGTCGCAAGCTCCCCATGCTCGCCTGCAACGAGTACCTGACGAAGGTGGGCCTGTGCTCGGCCAGCTACCTCACCCGCGAAGTGGACAAGAGCCTTTCGGGCGGCGAGGTGAAGAGGATCGAGATTGCCACGATCCTCGCCCGCGACCCGAAGCTGGCCATCTACGACGAGCCCGAGGCCGGTATCGACCTGTGGAGCTTCGAGCGCCTTACGGATACGTTCCGCGACATCCACGAGGCCCAGGGCGGCAGGTCCATCGTGATCATCTCGCACCAGGAGCGTATCATCTCGCTGGCCGACGAGGTCATCGTGCTGCGCGATGGCAAGATAATCGAAACCGGCGCCCCGGGCGAGATCATGCCGCGCCTCGGCTTCATGGACAAGGGCATGCCCGGCTGTCAGCTCTCGGAGCCGACCGAGCTGCATCTGACCGAGATTCCCACGACCTGCTAAGGGGCCGGGTGCGCGATCCGCGCTGAAGCCCGTGCATCCATCCAGGCTGACCCTTTCAACGGGAAGGACCATCGAAATGACCGATAAGAAGACACTGGAACCCATCGACGAAGAGCTGCTCGCGGCCCTCACGAATATCCACGGCATGCCGAAGGGCGCCTTCAACATCCGCAAGAACGGCGAGCTGGTGGAGCGGCATTCGTCCGCCAACATCGAGATCGCCACCAAGACCGATTACCCGGGGATCGATATCAAGATAGCCCCCGGCACCAAGGGCGAGACCGTGTTCATCCCGGTTATCGTCACGCAATCCGGCTTGAAGGATGTCGTGTACAACACCTTCTATATCGGGGAGGACTGCGACATCGAGATAATCGCCGGCTGCGGTATCCATAACTCGAGCCATAAGGCCGCCGAGCACGACGGCATCCATACGTTCTATTGCGGCAGGAACTCCCATGTGAAGTACATCGAGCGGCACTACGGCGAAGGAGAGGGCACCGGGGAGCGCATCCTGAACCCCGTGACCAACGTGGTGATGGAGGAGGGCTCCTCCTGCGAGATGGAGATGATCCAGCTGCGCGGGGTGACGTCGACCATCCGCGACACCAATGCCGAGCTGGCCGCCGGGGCCAGGCTGGTGCTGACCGAGAAGCTGCTCACGCACGATGCGCAAACCGCCACATCGAACATGAAGGTGGAGCTGAACGGCGAGGATTCCAGCGTGCAGGTGATATCCAGGTCCGTTGCGCAGGACGACTCGGTGCAGATATTCAACCCGCTGGTCATCGGCAACACGGCCTGCCGCGGGCATGTGCAGTGCGATGCCATCATCATGGGCAACGCGAAGGTGAAGGCCATCCCCGGAATCGAGGCCGCCTGCGAGGATGCGCAGCTCATCCACGAGGCCGCCATCGGCAAGATCGCCGGCGACCAGATAGTGAAGCTGATGACGCTGGGCCTGACGGAGGAGGAGGCCGAAGAGGAGATCCTGGAGGATTTCCTCAACTAGCCCTGGGGGCCCGGGCGGCCGCCTTCATCGTCTCAGGCGCGTCAGCGTTCCTTCTCGGCGGCCTCCAGGAGCCGCTGCAGCTCTTCGGCGTGCGAGCGCCGCTTGCTGGTTGCCGTGCCGACGATGGCGACGGAGCGGTACTTCCCGTACTTCTGGAAGAAGGCGGGAATCGCCTTGCGCTCTTCCATCTCCTCCGCATAGCGTGCGAAGTACTCCTGGTAGGGGAGGCCATGGTCGAGGTAGTCGTCCAAGAGCGTCTTCGAGGGCGAGTACTCCACATCGTGGGCGTAGTCGGCATGGGCTATGACGTGCGTGAAGTATTCCAGATCCTCCTGCTTGGTGAAGCCCGCGAGCTGGTTGGTGTTCCTCAGGCGGATGTCCAGCACCAAGTCGGCCTTCCAGCCGAGTATCTTGCCGAAGAACTCTTCGGCGGTGGTTTGGTATGCCGAGAGCACATGGATATCCATGGGGACCCCTTTCCCTCCGAGACCTTTCCGTCAAAGCAAGGATAGTCCCTTCCCTTGCTGCCGATGCAGGGCTCCGCATACTGGCACCGAGGCGAATCCTTGCCGACATATCCCCGAATAATGCGGCGCTGCCTCTTGCATGGGTGCGGGCTGTGCGCACCATACGCAGGGGCCGTGCCGGAGGACGGGTGCGGGATCGTCCGCCGCCGTCTGCTGGGTTAGAATGGGGGCATCGGTTACGAGCGATCCGGGAGGCCCTGCACCTATGCCGCAATTCGAGCATCATATGTATGTGCTGGAATGCGCGGATGGAAGCCTTTACGCAGGTTATGCCACGGATGTCGCCCGGCGTGTGGCAACGCACCAGGCGGGCAAGGGGGCCAAGTACACGAAATCGCGCCTGCCGGTGAAGCTCCTGGGGGAGGCCCGGTTCTATTCCAAGGAGCGCGCCATGAGCGCCGAGGCCCGCTTCAAGCAGCTACCGAGAAGTCGGAAGGAACGCGTGCTCGGGCTGGCTGCCGACAGCTCCCTCGGGGAAGCGCTGGCATCGGAGCTTGCCGGCTTCGATGAGGAGCCTGCCCTCGAATTCGTTGACCGGGCGATTTGCGAGAATATCGATGAGGAGTACCGAGCCTTCCAGTCGAAGCTCTTGCCTACGGTGAGCCCAGAGACGTTCGCCGGGGTCCGAACGGCCGACCTGCGCAAGATTGCCAGGCAGCTGCGCAAGCGCGGGGATGCGGCCGACTTCCTGCGAGCACTTCCGCACCGGCTGTTCGACGAGAACCAGGTGCATGCCTTCGTCATCGGCCTCGAGCGAGACTACGATACGGCCATCGATGAGCTCGACCGGTTCCTGCCGTTCGTGGACAATTGGGCTACTTGCGACCAGCTGTCCGTGAAGGTGCTGGCCGCGCAGCCCGAACGGACGCTGCAGAAGGCGCGCGAGTGGATGTCATCGCCCCGCTGCTATACGATCCGCTTCGGCATCGGGGTGCTCATGCAGCTGTACCTGGACGACCTCTTCCAACCCGAGTTCCTTGCGCTCGTGGCCGGGACGCGCATGCCGTCGACGTACGATGGGCCCGCAAGCGAGGCCGATGTCTACTACGTGGACATGATGCGCGCCTGGTATTTCGCCGAGGCGCTGGTGAGGCAGGAGGATGCCAGCATGCCCTACTTCGAGCGCACCGGCGATGACGCCCTCCTGGACGAATGGACGCGCAGGAAGGCCATCCAGAAGGCCATCGAGAGCTTCCGCATCCCAGACGCCCTGAAAGACCGCCTGCGTACGCTGCGCTAGGTATCGCGCGACAGGGGGGCAGCCCCCTGTCGCGCGAACCCTTCGCGTCCGCGCATCCGCATCGACTGGGAAGGGGTTATGCATGGACGCCCCTCATACATCCGCTTTGCAGGGCGCTTGCATCGACTTACACCCCTCTATGTGTGCTTCAAGGGCGGACAGCCGAACGGGCTTTCGAGAAACACCTGGTCAGCACTCTTCCTTTAGACCGGCTATTCCCGAAATGCTCGCGAAGGCATACACCGAGCCCATTAACCCGGCGCAATCCTCTCCTGAAGCGCGAATGCTGATCGCGCGATCACCGCTGGAAGAGGGGAGCGACCATCCCAAGAGCGGAGGCCAAAAGCATCGTTGCCAAGACGGCGTCGGCGCCCCGCCGATGGCGTTCGTACCAAGCTCGCAGCCGGGATCCGGCCATGATCCAAGCCATATTGCAGCTGAGGCCCGTAAGCGGCATGAGCAGCCCGAAGAGCAGAAGCGTGCCGACCTCTCGCGTATGTGGGACCACGTAGGCGATAAGCGCCGTCAGACACATGAGCACGATTTTCACGTTGGTCAACTGGATGAAGATCCCTGAAAGCACCGTGGGCTTTCTCTCGGTGCCGCCATCCCCATCATGATCCGGGCGTATGGTCTTCCATGCAAGCCAGGACACATAGAGCGCGCCGAGGATGGAGAGTGCCGGAAGCACCCGTGCGAACCATTCCTGTGCGCCCCAGACGATGCCGACGCTCGCCAGGGCGACGATGATGAAGCCGATGAGCAAGCCCGCCCATTGCCGCAGTGCCGCTGCGGTCCCTTGACGCATGGTAGCCGAGAGCGAGCACAGATTCGCCGGGCCAGGGGTAATGCCTTGAACGAGGCAGTAGGCCAGGAATGGCGGGAGGGTCGCAACCATGAGACTGTCCATCTTCAGCTCCTTTGCTCCGATGCGGACAATCAGAGTATGGAATAGGGATAGACATTTGTATAATGAATGTATCTTAAGATAATGTTCGATAAATCAAATGCAATAGGAGAGGGCTGTGGATACCCGTCTCGTAAGATCGTTCCAAGCGGTGGTCGAATGCGGCTCTTATGCGAAGGCGGCCGAGCGGCTCGGCTACACCCAGTCGACCATCACCGTCCATATGAAGCAGCTGGAGGCGGAGCTCGGGGTGGCGCTGTTCGAGAGGATAGGGCGCAAGATGGTTCTGACCGAGAAGGGTCTTGAGGCCCTGGAGATGGCCACAGACCTCATTGCCGCCGAGGACAGGCTGCTCGCGCTCGACGGGCTTGCAGAGAGCCTCACCGGCACCTTGCGAGTCGATGTCCCCGAGACCGTCATCTGCTTCGCGATGGACGATATCATAGCAGAGTTTCGCGAGGCCGCTCCGGCCGTGACGCTCTGTCTGCGCGATCGCACCTGCCTGCAGGTGTCTGATAACCTCCGAAGCGGCGAGTGCGACCTCGGCATCTCCTACGCCTTCGACTGGCAGCCTGAGGACTTCGCCATCGAGGAGGTCGCGCGAACCAGCGTATCGATCGTGGTCTCAGCCCATGGCGAAGCTCCAGCCCTCGATGTTGCGGGCTCGCGTATCGCAGTGCCCTTCATCATCGACGAGCCCGACAGCGCCATACGCCGCGCCTTCGAGCGCTATCTCGCCGACGGGGGATGCGTCCTTGAGGAAACCATAGAGCTCTGGAGCTCCCAGGCCATCCGGAGGCTCGTCGAGCTCGGTATGGGATTTTCGGTGTTCCCCGCCTTCGCTGTAAGCGGCGGGCTCTCGCAAGGCAAGCTGATCGAGGTCCCCTGCGCATTCAAGAGCGAGAGCTTCCCTCTCTTTCTGGGACATCGCAAGACGCACTGGATGACTCCTGCTGCAAACCTTTTCGCAGACCTGGTGAGAAAGCATCTTCCAAGGGCGGTTTCAGCAAAATGAGCGGGTTCACCCGGTATGATAAGGGTGCTGGAATGAAAGCCATCGAGACAATTAATGAGTAAAAGGGACGTTCCAAAACACTCATTTCCCAGTTCTGACAC